>CAZHSL010000112.1:0-7341 GCA_964535185.1 uncultured Corynebacterium sp. | reverse complement strand
ACCTGGTTGGTGCGCAGGTCCTGGGCGAAGGAGCGCACGGTGGTGGACTCGTCGATGATGGCGAGCTCGATGTCGCCGATCGTGGCGAGGTCCTCCCAGATCTCCAGGCCCACCGCGGAGGTCATCACGGTGTGGTGGGCGGCGCCGGCGGTCAGCCAGCACTCGGCGGAGGTGGCGAAGTCGGGGGCGGGCTCCCAGACGGCGCAGGCCACCGGCAGGTTCGGCAGCTCCTGATCGGGCTCGACCACCTCGACCACGTTGGCGACCAGGCGGAAGCGCTCGCGCATGTCGGACAGGGCCACCACCACGGCGGGGCCGGCGTCGGCCGTGAACTTCAGCCGCACCGGGTCCTCCCGGTCGCCGATCCCCAGCGGGTGGATCTCGAGAGTGGGCTTCGACGTGGTCAGCGAAGGGGAGACCTCGAGCATGTGGGCGCCGAGGATCTTCTCGCTGCCGGGCGTGAGGTCGTAGGTGTAGTCCTCCATGAGGGAGGCGCCGCCGGGCAGGCCGTGGCCCATCACCGCGGCCACGCGCACCAGGATCGCGGTCTTCCAGTCGCCCTCGGCGCCGAAGCCGTAGCCGTCGGCCATCAGGCGCTGCACCGCGAGGCCCGGCAGCTGCTTCAGCCCGCCGAGGTCCTCGAAGTTCGTGGTGAAGGCGCCGAACCCGCCCTCGTCGAGGAAGGAGCGCAGGCCCAGCTCCTGCCTCGCGCCGTAGCGCAGCGACTCGTGGCGCTCACCGCCCCTGCGCAGCTCGGGGACGACGTCGTAGAGCTCCTCGTACTCGGCGACCAGGGCGTCGACCGCGCTGTCCTCGACCGCGTCGACCACGGCGACCAGGTCGTTCACGCCCCAGGTGTTCACCGAGACGCCCAGCCGCAGCTCGGCCTCGGTCTTGTCCCCCTCGGTCACGGCCACGCCGCGCATGTTGTCGCCGAAGCGGGCGAGCTTCAGCGAGTGCATCTCGGCCCAGCCGGTCGCGGCGCGGGCCCAGCGCCCGATCTTCCCCTGCACGCCCTCGTCGCTCGCATGGCCCACCACGGTCTTGCGGTCCACGCCCAGGCGGGTGGCGATGTAGCCGAACTCCCGGTCGCCGTGCGCGGCCTGGTTGAGGTTCATGAAGTCCATGTCGATCGTGGACCAGGGCAGCTCCACGTTCGCCTGGGTGTGCAGGTGCAGCAGCGGGGTGCGCAGGGCGTCCAGGCCCTGGATCCACATCTTCGCGGGGGAGAAGGTGTGCATCCACGCGACCACGCCCACGCAGGCGGGATCCGCATTCGCGGCCAGGGCGGTCTCGCGGATCGCGTCGCGGTCGGTGAGCACCGGCTTCCAGACGATCTTCACGGGGATGTCGGAGGCGGCGTCGAGGGTCTCGGCGATCGTGCGGGACTGCGCGGCGACCTGGTCGAGCGTCTCGGGGCCGTACAGGCCCTGGCTGCCGGTCAGGAACCAGATCTCGCGGGTCTCGAAGGGGTTGTGCATGGGTCCTCGTCTCTGTCGGTGGGGGCCGCGTCAGCGCTGGCCGTAGACGTTCTGGTAGCGGTCGTAGAGGGAGTCGATCAGGCCCTGCTCGATGGGCAGCGGCTCGCCGAGCTGGCGGGAGACGTGCACGGTGCGCGCGACCTCCTCGACCATCACGGCGGCCTTCACCGCGGCGCGGGCGTCCTTCCCGATGGTGAACGGGCCGTGGTTCTGCATCAGCACGGCCGGGCTGCGATGGCCCTGCAGCGTCTCGACGATGCCGCGGCCGATCGAGTCGTCGCCGATCACGGCGAACGGGCCGACGGGGACGGGCCCGCCGAACTCGTCGGCCATCATCGTCAGCACGCAGGGGATCTCCTGGCCGCGCGCCGCCCAGGCGGTGGCATAGGTCGAGTGGGTGTGGACCACCCCGCCCACCTCGGGCATGTGCTCGTACACGTAGGCATGCGCGGCGGTGTCCGAGGAGGGGGTGAGCGCATCCGGGGTGCCGTCGGCGATCTTCACGCCGTCGAGGGTGCACACCACCATGTTCTCGGCGCTCAGCTCGTCGTAGGAGACGCCCGAGGGCTTGATGACCAGCAGCCCCGGGACCTCGGGGTCGGTGGCGGGCACCCGCTCGGAGACGTTGCCGGCGGTCCACACCACCAGGTCGTTGCGGGGCAGCTCGGCGTGCAGCGCGGCGACGCGTTCGCGGGTCGCGGCGACCGCCTCCTGGGTGGCGGCGGGCAGCTCGGTCAGGACGAGGGTCATGGGGATCTCCTGGATCGGTACGAGTGGGAGCGGCCGACGGGCGCGGCGCTTCGGGGAGGGGAGGATCAGTCGAGCAGCTCACCGGCCAGACGCTCGACGGGCAGCGCGGCACGGTAGGCGCTCAGCCACCGGGCGTGGCCGTCCATCCCGACCCGGTCGGGCCGGAGGGTGCTCAGCTGCTGGGAGGCGAAGACCTGTTCGGCGAGGAAGTCGCGCAGCGAGGGGACGGCATCGTCGGCACCGCCGGCGCCGGCGGCATCGGTCGCGTCGGCGCCGCGGCGGGTCTGCGCGGTGAACGCCGCCAGCAGGGCCATGCCCCAGGCACCGCCCTCGCCGGCGGAGTCCCCGACGGCGACCGGGGTGGCGAGCGCATCGGCCAGCACCTGCTGGGCCACGCCCTCGGTGCGGAAGATGCCGCCGTGGGCGTACATCACGTCCAGCTGCACGCCCTCGTCCTTCAGCAGCGCCTCCATGCCCACCGCGAGCGCCCCGAAGGCGCCGTAGAGCTGGGCGCGCATGACGTTCTCGAGGGAGAAGCGGGCCTCCTGCTCGCGCACCAGCAGCGGCCGGCCCGAGGGCACGGCCGTCTGGTGCTCGCCGGAGAGGTAGTTGTAGCTCAGCACACCGCCGGCGTCGGCATCGCCGTCGGCTCCGGCGCCGAACAGCAGGCCGTAGAGCTCCTCGGGGTCGAGGGGGCGGCCCAGCAGCTCGGCGAAGCGGCCGAACAGCCCTGCCCATGCATCGAGCTCGCCGGCGCAGTTGTTGGTGTGGATCATCGCCACCGGATCGCCCGCGGGCGTGGTGACCATGTCGATCTCCTCGCGCGGGCCGGACAGCGGCGCCTCGAGCACCACCATGGCGAAGGCGCTGGTGCCGGCGGAGACGTTCCCGGTGCGCGGAGCGATGGCGTGGGTGGCCACCATCCCGGTGCCCGCATCGCCCTCCGGGGGAGCGGCGACGGCGCCCGGCTGCAGCGCGCCGGTGGGGTCCAGCAGCGCCGCGCCCTCGGCGGTGAGGCTGCCGGCGTCCTGCCCGGCCACCAGCACCTCGGGCAGCACGTCCGCGAGGCTCCAGGGCAGCTCGGCCACGCCGTCCAGCTGCGCGAAGCGCTCCAGCAGCTCGGGGTCGTAGCCGTCACCGGCGGCGGAGATCGGGAACATGCCGCTGGCGTCCCCGACGCCGAGCACGTGGCGGCCGGTGAGCTCGCGGTGCACGTACCCGGCGAGCGTGGTGAGCTGGGCGATCTCCCGCACGTGCTCCTCGCCGCCGCGGATCGCGTGCAGCAGGTGCGCGATGCTCCAGCGCAGCGGGATGTTCATCCCCAGGGCCTCGCTGAGCTCCCCGGCGGCCTCGGTCGTGTACGTGTTGCGCCACGTGCGGAAGGGGGTCAGCTGCCGACCGTCGGCCGCGAAGGGGAGGTAGCCGTGCATCATCCCGGAGATCCCCAGGCTCGCCAGCTGCGTGAGCTCGACGCCGTGGCGCTCGCGGACGTCACGCACGAGGTCCGCGTAGCAGGCCTGGATGCCGGAGCGGGCGTCCTCGAGGGAGTAGGTCCAGCTGTCGTCGGCGAGCTGGTTCTCCCAGGCGTGCGAGCCGGTGCCCAGCACCGTGCCGGCGTCATCGATCAGGGCGGCCTTGATGCGGGTCGAGCCGAGCTCGAGCCCCAGGTGGGCGCGCCCGTCGGCGAGGAGGGCGGCCGGATCGGAAGGGTCGGCGGGGGTCACGGCGTCGTGCGTCATGGCTCCACTAAACCATCCCGCCCCATCCATGGCAACGTTCACATCCATGGTGGGGCGGCTGCCCCGACGGCCGGCCGGACGGCTGCCCCGACGACCGGTCGGCCGGTCGGGTCGATGGTGGGTTCGGCGGTCCGGCCGACGGGCGCGCCGACGGCCGGCCCGCCGGCCCGACGGGGCGCCGCGGCGGGGCCCCCGGCGGCGCGGACCGCGCGCTCAGTGCGTGCGCTCGGGAGAGGTGGAGCGGCGCACCACGAGCCGCGGAGGCAGGGGGCGCGGGGCCTCTCGGGAGGGGTCGTCCCCCTCGAGCAGGGAGACGAGGTGGCGCAGCGCCTCGCGCCCCACCTCGGCGAAGGGCTGCGACACCGTGGTCAGCGAGGGGATCAGGAACTCGGCGCCGAGGGTGTTGTCGAAGCCCACCACGGCGACGTCCTCGGGCACCCTCAGGCCGTGCTCGTGCAGGGCGTGCAGGGCCCCGATGGCGATCATGTCGTTCGCGGCGAAGAGGGCATCGGGCAGGCCGGAGCCGATCAGCTCGGTGGTGAGCTCGTACCCGGAGCGAGGGGTCCATTCGCCCGGCCCCACCAGCTCCCCGTCGAGGCCGGAGGTCTCGAGCGCGGCGGAGAAGCCGCTGCGCCGCGCCCGGGCGTCGAACCAGTCCGTCGGCCCCGCCAGGTGCACGACCGAGCGGGCGCCGGTGCGCTGGAGGTGCTCGACCACGAGCCGCGCGCCGAGCGCCTGGTCGATGCCCACCATGTCGACCCCGCTCTCCCGCGACGGCTGGGCGGAGACGACGACCACCGGGGTCGAGCCCGCCACGGCCGAGACCGCGGGCGACATCCCCTCGTGGCCGGCGATCACCAGGATCCCCTCGACGCCCGCGCCCAGCAGCTCCGCCCCCACCTGGCGGGCGCTGCCGGGCGTGGACGTCATCGAGGTCAGCACCACCGAGTAGCCGGCCTCGCGGGCGGCGGTGGACACGGCGGTGGTGGTCTCGGCCGGGCCGAACAGGGAGAGGTTGTCGGTGAGCACCCCGATCAGCGAGGAGCGGGAGGTCTTCAGCGCGCGGGCCGCCCGGTTGCGGGCGTACCCGAGCTCCGAGATCGCCTCGAGCACGCGCTCCCTGGTGGCGGGGCGGACGATCTCGGGCTCGTTGAGCACCCGGGAGACCGTCTGGTACGAGACGCCGGCGCGCGCGGCGACATCACCCATGGAGGGGCGGCGCGATGCAGGGGTCATGGCTGTCGTCTCCTGTCGGGACGGATCGCCGCCGGTCGGGGCGGCGCCCGGGACGGTCTGCAGGTCGGGCGCGGCTCCCTCCGTCGGGCGCTCCTCGTTGCCGAGTTGTGACCCGCTCAGGGTGGAGCATTGTTGACATCTGCGCCAATGTGAACGTTAGCATTCGAGCGATCCCCGTCACCCGACGGTGCCGCGCCACGATCGGCGCGCGGATCACCCGAGCGGGCCCTCCCGGGCCCGGCAGTCCCGCCGACGCCTCGTCGGCACCGCACCCGGCGCAGCCGCCGGCGGTGCTCCCGAGGCCCGGGCAGGACATCACTGCTGCCGGCAGCAGATGGCGATTTCGACGAGGAGAAGCCCATGTACAACCGCAGAACCTTCATGCTGGGTGCGACCGCGGCAGCGGCCGCGCTGGGACTGGCCGCGTGCGGCGGCGAGGGCGCAGGCTCCGGCGGCCCGGATCCGGATGCGGCGCCCAGCGATCAGACCGTCGGCGTCGCGATGCCGACCCAGACCTACGAGCGCTGGGTCGCCGACGGCAACAACATCAAGGAGGGCCTGGAGGAGAAGGGCTTCACCGTCGACATGCAGTACGCCGGTGACGACATCCCCACCCAGCAGCAGCAGATCGACCAGATGATCAACTCCGGCGTGAGCGTGCTGCTCATCGCCTCGATCGACGGCGCCTCGCTCTCCGCGCAGCTCGACGCGGCGGCCGCCGCGGGCATCCCGGTCATCGCCTACGACCGCCTGCTCACCGACAACGAGAACGTGGACTTCTACGTCACCTTCGACAACTACACCGTCGGAGTGAACCAGGCCAACGCCCTGCTGTTCGGCCTGGGCCTGCTGGACGAGAGCTTCGAGCCGGCCGACGATGCGCCCGAGGGGCCGCTGAACGTGGAGCTGTTCGCCGGGTCCCTCGACGACAACAACGCCCACCTGTTCTGGAAGGGCGCGATCGACACCCTGCAGCCGTACTTCGACGACGGCACCCTCGAGGTCCCCTCCGGCCAGATGGACATCGACCAGGCCGCCACCCAGCGCTGGGAGCAGGAGACCGCGCAGAAGCGCATGGAGACCCTGCTGACCACGCACTACAACGGCGGCACCGAGCTGGACGGCGTGCTGGCCCCGGCCGATCCGCTCTCGCGCGGCATCATCAACGCCCTGCAGAACCGGGGCCTGGGCCCCACCATCGAGGAGGGCCTGCCGATCGTCACCGGGCAGGACGCGGAGATCGCCTCGATCAAGCTGATCGCCGACGGCGTGCAGCACTCGACCATCTTCAAGGACACCCGCAAGCTCGCCGACCAGGCGATCGTCGCCTCGGAGTCGATCCTGAACGGCGAGGAGCCCGAGGCCAACGACACCGAGACGTACGACAACGGCGTGACGGTCGTGCCCTCGTACCTGCTCGACGTGCAGATGGTGCTGGAGAGCAACTACCAGGAGATCATGGTCGACTCCGGCTACTACACCGAGGAGCAGGTCGAGTCCGGCCAGCTCTGAGAGCAGGTCACCTCCGCGAAACCCCGGAGGGGTCCCGGTGCGCTGCCCGCGTGCCGGGGCCCCCAGCCCGAAGGAGGGCCCATGACCGAACCCATCCTCGAGATGCGGTCCATCACCAAGAGATTCCCCGGCGTAGTCGCCCTGAAGGACGTCTCGCTCACGGTCCACGAGCGCGAGATCCACGCGATCTGCGGCGAGAACGGCGCCGGCAAGTCCACCCTCATGAAGGTGCTCTCCGGCGTGGAGCCGGCCGGCAGCTACGAGGGTGAGATCCATTTCCACGGCCGCCCCGTCAGCTTCGCGACCATCAACGACTCCGAGGCCGAGGGCATCGTGATCATCCACCAGGAACTCGCCCTGGTGCCCCACCTGTCGATCGCCGAGAACATCTTCCTGGGCAACGAGCAGGCCAAGGGCGGCGTGATCAGCTGGCACGAGACCAACGCGCGCGCCTCCGAGCTGCTGGCCCGGGTGGGGCTGAAGGAGAAGCCCGTCACGCCCGTCGGCCAGCTGGGCGTGGGCAAGCAGCAGCTGGTCGAGATCGCCAAGGCGCTCTCGAAGAACGTGAACCTGCTGATCCTCGACGAGCCCACCGCGGCGCTGAACGACGACGACTCCGAGCA
>CAZHSL010000111.1:1435-7460 GCA_964535185.1 uncultured Corynebacterium sp. | reverse complement strand
TGCCCTCGGTCAGCTCGAGCTCCAGACCGAAGGTCTGGCTCTCCTCGACCGTGATGACGCCTTCCTTGCCGACCTTGTCCATCGCCTCGGCGATGAGCTCGCCGATCGCCGGGTCACCGGCGGAGATGCCGGCGGTCTGGGCGATCTGCTCCTTGGTCTCGACCTCACGGGCCGAGGTGATCAGCTGCTCGGCGACGGCCTCGACGGCCTGCTCGATGCCCCGCTTGAGGGCCATCGGGTTGGCGCCCGCGGCGACGTTGCGCAGGCCCTCCTTGACCATGGCCTGGGCCAGCACCGTGGCGGTCGTCGTGCCGTCACCGGCGACGTCGTCCGTCTTCTTGGCAACTTCCTTGACGAGCTCGGCCCCGATCTTCTCGTAGGACTCCTCGAGCTCGATCTCCTTGGCGATGCTCACACCATCGTTGGTGATGGTGGGGGCGCCCCACTTCTTCTCGAGCACGACGTTGCGGCCCTTGGGGCCGAGGGTGACCTTGACGGCGTCGGCGAGCTGGTCCATTCCCCGCTCGAGGCCGCGCCGGGCCTCCTCGTCGTAAGAGATGAGCTTGGCCATTGTGGAATCTCTCCCGTGTGGTGTGGTGTCCACCCGACCCAGTGCCCGCGACGGACGAGCGCCTCCGCCGTGTTCATGTCCCACGGCGACGACACCCTCACGGGGCCGGAATGTTCGTGGTCGGCGTGGCGGCGGGCCGCCGGCCGATCATGCCTCCGGGAACGGGAGCTCGGCGCGCAGGGCGCTGTCACTCTCGTTGCCCGAGTGCCAGATCATCATAAGCACTCGAGGCCGGAGAGTGCTAACCCTCCGCTGTCGGCGGACGTCCGCGGGGCGCTCAGCCCTCGTCGTCGCCGCCTCCCTCGCCCGGCATCTCCACCGCCACGAAGGTCACGGCCGAGTCGTACTCGTCGCTCTGACGGGCCTCACCGGCGCCGACCTCCGCGGCGAGGGCCTGCGCGGTCTCCGCGTCCTCCTCGTCGCGGTAGAACACGACCGACTCCTCCTGGGCGTTGTCGGCAGTGGCGAGGTTCACATCCTCCCAGCCGTCCCCCTCGAGGGTGTCGCGCCAGGAACCGGCCAGACCGTTCTGCCCGCCGGCGTTGACCACCAGCAGCGGGGTCGACTTGTCGGCCTCCGGCGGCGGCTCCTCGGAGGACTCGCCCCCCTGGGTCTCCTCACCGGAGGACTCGCCCTCCGCACTCTCGGAAGCGGCGGCGCTGGTGGGGTCCTCGGCGCGGTCGTCGCCGTCGCCCCCCATGCTCCCGATCACGAACAGGAGCACCACCAGCAGCACCGCAGCGGCACCGATGATGATGATGTACAGCAGGTTCTCCCGCCAGAACGGCAGCTCGGCGCGATGGGCGCCGTGGAAGGACACGGCGTCCGCCTCGTCGTCGAATCGGTCCGGGGGGTACGGATACTGGGAATCAGCCACGGCCCCATTAAACCTGCTCGCCCGGATCGGGGCGGGGAGCACACGCCCTGGATCCGCACCCTCAGGCGACGCGATGGCTCCCGTCGGCGGCCGCGGCGCCGGGATCGGAGGTGCGTCGTCCCCGCAGCCGGTGCACGACGGAGGGGGCGGCGCGCAGCGCCGCCGGCTCGTCGAGCAGGGAGTTCAGCCGCACGTAGTAGGCGACCTTGGACAGACCGATCTCCTCGCGGATCGCCCGCTCCTTGGCGCCGACGTAGCGGAAGGTGCGCCCCTCCAGGGCGAGGATCCGCAGATCGCGCTCGCTGAGCTCGTCCTCGCGCGGGGCGCGGGGATCAGGGGCGTCGGGCACGGCGGGCATGCTCCGAGACTACGGCGGCGCGGGGCCCCGCCGGCCACGGCGCGCCGCCCCGCCGGCCCGGGTGGAAGACTGGTCACATGCCGACCTCGCTGCCTGCTTCGCTCGCCGACGACTGGGCTCGCGTCCTCGCCCCGGTCGAGGGCCGCCTCCACGAGCTCGGGGACTTCCTGCGCACGGAGGGGCAGGCCGGGCGCGGCTACCTGCCCGACGGGGACCGGGTGCTGCGCGCCTTCACCCGCCCGCTGTCCGAGGTGCGCGTGCTGATCGTGGGGCAGGACCCCTACCCCACCCCGGGCCATCCGATCGGGCTCTCCTTCGCCGTGGAGCGGGACGTGCGCCCGCTGCCCCGCTCGCTGGCCAACATCTACAGCGAGCTGGAGAGCGACCTCGGGATCCCCCGCGCCTCCCACGGCGATCTCACCGCCTGGCAGGACCAGGGCGTGCTGCTGCTGAACCGCGTGCTCACCGTCTCGCCCGGCACCCCGGCCTCGCACCGACGGCGCGGCTGGGAGGAGATCACCGAGCATGCGCTGCGCGCCCTGGTGGCCCGCGGCGGCCCGCTCGTGGCGATCCTGTGGGGCCGCGACGCGCAGTCGCTGATCCCGCTGCTGGGCGAGGTGCCTCACGTCGCGAGCCCGCACCCGAGCCCGCTGTCCGCCTCCCGCGGCTTCTTCGGCTCCCGGCCGTTCTCCCGCGCCAACGCCCTGCTCGCACAGCAGGGAGCGGCCCCGATCGACTGGCGCATCCCGGACTGAGCGGGCCCGCCCGTCATGTGCGGGGCCCTCCCGATGTGTCATTCTCGGGGGTCGGCGGACGCGTCAGGCAGGAGGCCCGGGCACGCGGCGCGAGCGCCAGGGCCCCTCGCCCGAGAGGCCGCCGACAGCACGACGAAGGGAGACAGCGGTGGCAGACCCCCGTTCCACGATCGAGGAGGCCGGCGATCCGCACACCCGCCCGGAGCGTCTGCTCGAGCTCACCGAGAAGCACCCGCAGCTGCACCGGCTGATCGTGCTGAACCCGTCGTGCCCGGAGGTGGCGCGGCAGTGGATCCTGGCCACGAACCCGTGGGCGAAGCAGGCCTACGAGGCGAGCCTCGACGACGCGCCCGAGGGGGCGGAGGCCTCCGGGGAGCCCGAGGGGCCCGGGGAGTCCGAGGATCCCGAGGATCCGGGGATCGAGGATCCTGATGCCGTCTCCGTCTGGGGTGACCTGGGCACGGCCGCCGCGCCGGCCGCCGCCGCGCAGGAGACGCCCACGCCGTCCTCGCCGTCCGGCGTGCGGCTCTCGGAGAACTCCCGCGTGGTGCCGCTCGGGGCGACGCCTGCGACGGCGTCCTCCCCGGGCTCGGCGGCCCCCGCGGCCTCGGCGCCTCCCGCAGCATCCGCGGCCTCCGCGTACGGCTACGGCGCGGAGACCGGCGCCGCCCCGATGCCCGGCGGGGCGCCGGCCGTCGGCGCTGCTCCGGCGGCTGCGGCGGCGACCGCAGGCGCCGACACCGAGCAGGACGACGGCACCCGCTCCCGCCGACGCGCCTGGTACGCCTGCGGCGGCTGCCTGCTGCTCGCCCTGCTGCTGCTGGTCGTGATGGCGCTGGTGGGCCGTGCGTGGCTCGCCGGCGACGAGGAGGAGTACCAGCGAGACTCCTCGACCACCTCCGCGGAGGAGTCCCCCTCCGAGCAGCCGACGGAGGAGCCCACCGAGGAGGAGACCCAGGAGCCGGTCTCCCCCGCGCCGGAGGATGCGCGCGAGATGTCCGAGCTGCGCTCCCCCACCGGGAACATCACCTGCCTGCTGGAGGAGGACACCGCCTCCTGCTCGGTGCTCGAGCACGACTTCAGCGGCAGCGGTGTCGAGGGCTGCGATGCCGGCCCCTTCTCGATCCGCGTGGGCGAGGGCGAGGCCGAGCGCGCCTGCGGCTCCTCCTTCCTCAGCGACTCCGCGCAGACGCTCGAGTACGACGACAGCGCGACCTACGGGAACATGGCCTGCACCAGCCGCTTCGACGGCATGACGTGCTGGAACACCCTCACCGGCAAGGGGTTCATGGTGAACCGGGCGACGTACGAGACCTTCTGAGCCGCCGACGGCAACAGCCCCTCACCTGGGAGCATCGGAGCGATGTCCTCCCTGGTGAGGGGCTGTTCCCCTTCGAGCTGGAGACGGGAATCGAACCCGCAACCACCTGTTTACAAGACAGGTGCGCTACCGTTGCGCCACTCCAGCGGAGGGACCGGCCGACGGATCGGCCGGTCCCGGAGAGTCTAGGTCAGCCCTGGCCCCCGTCGGAGGCACCGCCCCCGTCGGAGGCCGCGGCACCGCCGCCGGCGGCCAGCACGGCCTCCCGCAGCGCACCCGGCTCGTTCCAGCCCTCGAAGGTGGTGCCGTCGATCTCGACGTACGGGGTGCCGCCGCCGGTCTCCTCCCCGTGGGGGTCGGCGACCTGGTCCACCCACGCCTCGTAGGTCCCGTCCTGGATGTCGCTGATCGCCTGCTCGGAGGCACCGACCTCCTTCGCGAAGGCCTCGATCTGCTCGTCGCTCAGGCCCTCTGCGCCGGGCTGGTTGGCGAACATCAGCTGCTGGAAGGCCATGGCGTTGGCCGGATCGTCGGCGTAGACGGCGACCAGCGCATTGGCCGCGCGCGAGGAGTAGTCACCGGAGGAGGACTGCGGGTCCATGAAGTTGCGGGGCACGATGTGCACCGTCGCCTCGTCCTCGGCGACCATGGTCTGCAGGTCCTCGGAGTTGATCTTCTCGAACTCGCCGCAGTGCGGGCACAGGAAGTCCAGGTGGATCTCGACCACGGGCTTGCCGGAGTCCTTCGGGGCGCCCAGCGACAGGTACGGCTGCTCGGCGCTCATGCCCTCGGGCACTGCGACCGGCCCCGCCGGCCGGGTGGCCTGGTATGCGAAGTACACGACGGTGGCGACGATCGCCAGCGCGACCACGGTGATGGCGGCGATCACGACGGTCCGCACGGTGCGCTGACGCGAGAGCTCGGCCCGGCGCTGCTTGCGCAGCGCCTCCCTCTGCGCTTCACGACGCTCCTGCGCTGACTGGGAAGGTCCGGACGCGGCCATGGATTCTCCTCGCCCCTGCGGGCTGCGGTGGGTGACGGGTCGTGGAGAGTTTAACGGCCCGCACCTGGGTGCCAGGGGTGTGATCGAGCACGCCGGGCGGTGGAGTGCTCAGCGTCTCCAGACGGCGATGTCGTCGAGCCGGGGGCCGTCCGGGAAGGGGAAGTAGTCGACCATCCCCTCACGGGCCAGCACCGTGGTCAGCACGGCGCCGAGCAGCAGGAGCAGCAGCACCAGCACCACCCCGCCCCAGAGGCGGTCCGGCGCGGCGGCGTCCAGCATCCGGTGCGCCCCGTTGCGGGTCGTGGCGCTGCCCAGCCCCACCCAGGTGATCAGCAGGGTGATCGCCATCGCGAGGGCGAAGGCCGCGCCGTCCGGCGGGGCGCTGCCGTACAGCAGGGTCCAGCCCGCATCGAGGGCGATGCCCACCAGCACGCCGAGGATCAGCGGCAGCAGCGCCTGCAACGCGATCTCCAGCAGGCCGAGCAGGGCCCGGAACGGACTGGCGATCCCCGCCCGCCAGCGGGGGCCGGCCCCGGTCGCGCCGCGCATCCGCTGCGCGCTCACGCTGCGATGGGTGCGCTCCCACGTGCGGGCCATCGCACCCAGCACCAGGAGCACGGCGAGGGACATGTAGGGGGCGACGGCGGCGAGGGACACGATGAGCAGATGCCCGAGCCACACCAGCAGGGGTCGGCGCGGCGGCGGCGCCGGCCAGGCCACCGGCCCGCCGTGAGGGCCAATGCGGGACGGGTCCCATGGCGGGTGCGCCACCATCGCCTGCGGATCCTGGTACCGCGGGTCCGCGCCCCGGACGTCGCCGTAGGGAGGCGGCGCGGGTGCGGGGGCGTACTGCGGCGGCGCGGGTGCCGGGGCGTACTGGTGCTGCGCGGGCTGGGTCCGTGCCGGCCCTGTGACCGGCGGGTCCCCGTCGTGGGGAGGCACGACGGGCAACGCCCGGGTGGGAGCGCCCGTGACCGGCAGCGCCTCGGTGACCGGCTCCTGCGGGGTGGTCACCCGCGGCAGCGTCTCGGTGGGCTGCTCCGGCGGGACGGGCCGCGACGACGGGGAGTCCTGGACGGGCAGCACCGCGGTGCGCTCCGCGGGATCCTCGTCGCCGGCCGCGGCGGCCTCCGGCTCCTC
>CAZHSL010000111.1:0-1335 GCA_964535185.1 uncultured Corynebacterium sp. | reverse complement strand
CGGCGGCGGCTCCGGCCACCGGCAGCACGGCGGTGCGGCCATCGGCCCGGAGGAGCTCGGTGTCGCCGGGATCGTCGTAGTACGTGAGGTCGAGGGCCGCGAGGCGTTCGAGCAGCTGGGCGGGCTCCGGGCGTCGCTCCGGGTCGGACTGCAGCGCCGCACGCAGCCACCGGCCGAGCTCGGTGGGGACGCCGTCGATGTCGATCTCCCCGCGCTCCGCGCGCAGGAACACCAGGTCGGCGCGTCCGCTGCCGTAGGGCTCCCGGCCGGTGGCCGCGTATGCCAGCAGCGCCGCCCACGCCCACCAGTCCCCCGCCTCGCCCGCATGGTCCGTGCGGATCACCTCGGGGTCGAGGTACGCGGCGGTGCCCATCACCAGCCCGGTCGAGGTCAGCCGCGACTCCTCGGCCGCGATGGCGATGCCGAAGTCGATGATCACCGGATCCAGCCGGTCGCCGTCGGGGTCGAAGCCGGTGAGATCGGCCTCCGTGGCGCCGCGCAGCATGACGTTGCTGGGCTTGAGGTCGCGGTGGATCACCCCGGCCTCGTGGATCGCCTGCAGGGTCTGCCCCAGGACCAGCGCGATCTCGCGCACCGCCTCCGGGTGCAGCCCGCCGTGGGTGCGCACCGCGTCCTCGAGCGTGGGCCCGGGGACGAACTCGGTGACCACGAAGGCCTCCGAGGACTCCAGCTCCGCGTCGAGGATCCGCACAATGTTGTCGTTGCGCACCAGCTTCTGCGCGGCGACCTCCCGGGCCAGCCTCTCGCGGGCGCGGGCGTCGTCGGAGATCTCGTGGCGCAGCAGCTTGATCGCCACGTCGTTGCCGTCGGCGTCGTGCGCGCGGTAGACGATCCCCATGCCGCCCGCGCCGATCCGGCCGAGGATCTCGTAGCCGGATTCCTCGGCGAGCGCGGTCAGCCGGGGATCGGGGGCTGCGCGGCGGGGCGTGCGGGACGGGGGCATGCCCGCCATGCTACGAGGCGCAGGGGCCCCGAGACGCCTGCTTCACCGCTCCCCCACAGGGCCCGCACGAGTCCCGGCGCCCGCGTGAGAGGATCGACGCGCGGCGCGGTGGGCGCCGCGATGCCGCAGCGTCGTCGCGCGGCGTCCTCGAGCTACGGAAGGCACAGCCGCCATGCGATCGAACCTCTTCGATGCGTCCAACCAGGAGCGCCAGACCACCGACCGGTGGGCGCTGCAGTCCAACAAGATGCTGCGCTGCGCGCTGACCCCGGACGCCCCCGAGATCATCTCCGCAGCAGGCGCGATGGTCGCCTATCAGGGGCAGATGGACTTCTCCTACCAGGGCTCCGGCGGCGGCATGAAGCTGCTGA
>CAZHSL010000110.1:0-7484 GCA_964535185.1 uncultured Corynebacterium sp. | reverse complement strand
GACCAGGAGGCCGCGATGACCCACCCCGAGCTGCTCCACACCGCGATCGACGCCCGCGACCCGCGCGCCCTCGCCGAGTTCTATCGCGAGCTGCTGGGCCTGCACTACCGGCCCGGCGACGAGCCGCCGGCCCCGCCCGCGCCCGACGACGAGGACTGGCTCGTGCTCCTGGATTCCCGCGACCAGCGCGTCCTCGCGATCCAGGGCAAGGCGGACCTGCGCCCCTCGACCTGGCCCAGCGAAGAGGTGCCCATGCAGCTGCACATGGACTTCCGCGTCCCCGACGCCGCCGAGCTCGAGCTGCAGCGCGAGCGCGCCGAGGCGCTCGGCGCCCGCGTGCTCATGGACCGCACCCAGGTGCCAGAGGAGCCGCTGTACGTCCTCGCTGACCCTGAGGGCCACCCGTTCTGCCTGCTGGTGGGGTGACGTCGACCCGGGTGTGCCGTCGGGACGACACCGCCACTACGCGTCGAGGGTCGTTGCCCTGCAGATCCCGCCGAGGACGAAGCCCGTCCTGCGGTCGTACTCCTCGCGCGTGGGTCGGACCGGGCCGTGCTTCAGCGCGGTCGCGTTGTCCATCGCCAGCGCCTGGAAGTCGCCGGCCGTCACCCCGGGGGCCAGGACGCCGGCGGCGTGTCCCTCCGTGACCAGCTCGTCGTGGAAGGCGTCCCCGGCGTGGCAGAGCGCCATGAGCGGTTCCGACTCCGGGAACTCCTGCAGCAGGACGTCGTTGACCGCGGGGAGCGAGTACTGCAGGTCGCGAAGTGCGCGGACGTATGCCCGGACTCGCTCCGCGATCCCCTCGACGGACCGGGACTCGTCGATCGCGCGGAGCAGCTCGGCCGCCACTACCTCGTCGACGGCGGAGTCGATCAGCCCGAGCCTGCCGCCGAAGCGATTGAAGATGGTCGCCTTGCTCACGCGGGCGGCGGCCGCGACCTCCTCGAGCGGCACCGAGAAGCCACGCTCGCGGAACACGTCCACCGCGGCGGAGCGGATCCGCTCGGTGTTCCGGCGTGCGTCCGCGCGGAGGGTCGACGGACCGGGCATGTCTCGGAGGCCCCTTTCGTGATGAGCAGAAGAAGTTGACCCGCTTGGTCAAGTTCCGGCATCATCCTAGCCGACAGCAAGTTGACCGCCCCAGTCAACTTATCGCCGCCAGCATCCGCTGTGCGGCATCTCGACGAAAGGACTCTCTCGTGATCATCGTGACCGGAGCGACGGGCGAGCTCAACGGCTCCACCGTCGAGCACCTCCTGGACCGCGTGCCTCCGAGCGCCATCGGGGTCAGCGTGCGAGACCCTCGTCGCGCCCAGCACCTGGCCGACCAGGGGATCCGCGTACGTCAGGGGAGCTATGACGACCCCGATGCGCTGCGTGACTCCTTCGCCGGCGCAGAGCAGGTGCTGCTCGTCTCCTCGAGCGACGTCGGCGCCGATGTCGTCGCGCAGCACCGTGCTGCGATCGATGCGGCGGTCGAGGCCGGGGCGCGGAGGATCCTCTACACGAGCACGCACGGCGCCGGGTTCGACACCCCCTATCCGCCGCTCGCTGTTCACGCCGCCACGGAGGAGCACCTCGCGGCCTCCGGGGTGGCCTGGACCGCGCTGCGCAACGGTTTCTACGGCGACCTCGGTCAGCTGCTCGGGCCCTGGCAGGAGACCGGGGTGATCGCCAAGCCGGCCGACGGCCCGTTCTCCTGGGTCGACCGCCGGGATGCCGCCGAAGCGGCGGCCGCGATCCTCACCAGCGATGCGCAGCCCGATGGTCCCGTGGACCTGACCCTGACATCGCCGATCACCCTCGACGACTTCGCCGCCGCAGCGTCCGACCTGTCCGGTCGCCCCATCGAGCGACTCGTCGTCGACGACGAGGAGTGGATCGCCGGCGAGATGGCGAACGGAGTCCCTGAGCAGGTCGCCCGCTTCACGCTCTCGATGTTCCAGGCGACGCGCAGCGGTCACTTCTCTCACCCCGATCCCACGCTCTCGCGACTGCTCGGCAGGGCGCCGCGCGGCCCGGCCGCGCAGCTCGCGGATCAGGACGCCGCGCGCGGGTGAGCGCATCGTTCGGAGGAACGGCGCGGCGGGGCACGCCCGCCCTCTGGTGCCAGTCGGCGCTCGGGCTCGACGGCCGCTGGGACGAGCCCGGCACCTGGGTGCCCGAAGATCAGGCGGAGCGGATCACCGTCATCGCCCGCGAGGCCGGTCTGCGGACCGTGCTCGACGCCTACATCGGTGGTGTCGCGCGGGACCTGGACCCCGGTCCTGCAGACGGTCGGGCGTGACGTTTTTTGCCCTCGGTCCGAGTATCGCCGCGGAGTGTGCAGGAAGGTCGGAGATGTCCTGCTGCGCGGAGTCGGAGAGCCGAGTCTTCCTCATCGGTCTGGCGTCGCGTCCTCGGGGGAGTGGGCACCGAGCGAGTGGACGAAGGCTTCCAACTCAGCGGGCTCCAGGTCGCGGTAGCGGCCCTCGTCGATGTCCTTCCAGCCGAAGACTGCAGCGGTGCGAAGGGTGTGAATGCTGCTCACCAGGCGTACGCCTCCGGTGCCGGGCCGCCCGGGCCGGGGAAGATCTCGTCGAGGGCGGCGAGGTCGTCCTCGGACAGCACGATGTCGACCGCCTCGATCGCGGAGTCCAGCTGCTCCATGGTGCGCGGGCCGATGATCGGGCCGAGCACGCCCGGGCGGTGCAGCAGCCAGGCGAGCGCGACCTGTCCGGGGGCCAGGTCCCGCTCGGCGCAGAAGGACTCCCAGCGGTCCAGCTGCGCGGTGAGGTCCGCGGGGTCGTGGCGACGGTCGGCGGCGCGGCGGCGCACCCCGTCCTCCCGCCGGCCGCCCAGCTTGCCGCCGGACAGCGGCGACCAGGGGATCACCCCGAGCCCGTAGTGCTCGGCCGCCGGCAGCACCTCGAGCTCGATCTGGCGGGAGAGGAGGTTGTACAGCGACTGCTCGGAGACGAGCCCGAGCGAGCCGCGGCGGGCCGCGGCCTCGTTCGCCTGGGCGATGTGCCAGCCGGCGAAGTTCGAGGAGCCGACGTAGCTGATCTTCCCCTGCGCGACCAGCAGGTCCATCGCCTGCCAGATCTCCTCCCAGGGCGCGGAGCGGTCTACGTGGTGCATCTGGTAGAGGTCGATGTGGTCCGTCTGCAGGCGACGCAGGGACGCGTCGACTGCGCGGCGGATGTTCAGCGCCGACAGTCCGCGGTCGTTCGCTCCGGGCCCCATCTCGCCGAACACCTTGGTGGCCAGCACGATCTCCTCGCGCTTGCCGGAGCGCTGGAGCCAGCGCCCCACGATCTCCTCGGTGCGCCCCTTGTGGCCCTCCCCGCCGTACACGTTGGCGGTGTCGAAGAACGTCACGCCCTGCTCGAGGGCGCGGTCCATGATCGCGAAGGCATCCTCCTCCGAGGTGTGCGGACCGAAGTTCATGGTGCCGAGGACGAGCCGGGAGACGGTGGCCCCGGTGCGTCCGAGCTGGGAGTACTGCATCGCTGATCACTCCTCGAAGGTGGGCGGCGTCGCGACCTCGCGAGCAGGGTCCGCCGCGGGAAACCCTATTCCCGGAGGGTGGGGGGCCAAGGCCGCCCGGTCCGTGGAGGGCCGCTCAGCGCCAGGCCGCGGTGACCTCGTCGAGATGAGCGCCCAGGGCGGCCTGCAGCAGGGGGCCGAAGCTGACACGGCGCACGCCGAGCTCGGTGAGCCGTGCGAGGTCCAGACCGTCCGGGATCGCGCCGTTGACGGGGTGGGCGGTGACGTTCAGCGGCGTGCTCACCGCGGCCAGCAGCGCCTCGAGCGTCGCAGTGTCCGGCACGCCCACCGGGTACAGCGAGTCCGCCCCGGCCTCCTCGAGCAGGTTCAGGCGGGTGATCGCCTCGGCGAGCCGGTCCGGGATCTCCTCCTCGGCCTTGAAGGCGTCGGTGCGCCCGTTGATCACCAGGTGCACGCCGGCCTCGTCGGCCGCCGCGCGGATCCCGGCGATGTAGTCGGCGTGCTCCTGCGCCCCGCGCAGCCGGCCCTGCGAATGCACGGTGTCCTCGATGTTGACGCCGACGGCGCCCGCCTCCAGCATCCGCTCGACCAGCTCGGCGGGGGCGGTGTCGTAGCCGGACTCCATGTCGGCCGAGACGGGGACGTCCACAGCCCTGGCGATGCGCGCGATGCCCGCGAGGGCGTCATCGAGGCTCATCTGCTCGCCGTCGCCGGAGCCCAGCGAGTCGGCGAGGGGATGGCTGCCGACCGTCAGCGCCTCGAAGCCGCTGGCGACGGCGGCGCGGGCGGACCAGGCATCCCACACGGTGGGGAGCACCACCGGGGTGGAACGGTGATGGAGGGCGAGGAGGGACTCGGCGCGTGCGCTCAGCGAAGTCATGGGGCCAGGACACTCCACGCGGTGCGGCTGGTCAAGGGGCAGCGACGGCTCGTACAGCACGTCGGCCCGCTCGCGAGGGACGAAGTGTGCGGCGAAGTCGCGATCGTTGGGGATCCAGATGTCATGCCACAGCTTTTCGTGGTCACGCCCCAGCCGTCGGTCGCGCTCGATGCCCCGGTGCGCGGCGACGTCGGGTGCGACATCGCACCAGACGGTGAGGTCGATGCTCGGGAGCGCCTCCGGGTGGAACAGCCCGATCAGATCGACGATGAGGAGGTCGGTGCGCGGGAGGGGCTCGGGGTCGCCCAGCGACCGCGTCGCCCAGTCGAAGCGTCGGAAGGTGCCGGTCCGCCCGTGACGGAACGGGTCCAGGACCTCGGCGACGAGTCGTTCGCGATCGACTCCGCCCCAGTCCGTGGAGCGCCGGTGCGAACGGGTGGGGTCCAGGAAGTCGTCACCGCGCATCCGTACGGCACCGGGCAGCGCCTCGACCAGGTGGCGTGCGAGAGTGGACTTCCCTGCTCCGCAGAATCCGGAGATCCCGACGACCAGGGGGCCGACGGCGGTGCGGCGGCGGGACATGACCAGATCGAGAACCTGCGAGGCATCCATCGCGCCAGCCTAGAGCTGGGTCGGCGCTGATCGTGCTCTGGGGGCGCACTCATCCGTATGCCGACGGATGCCGTTCCGCGGGTCGGCCGGCCCGGGGCGCTCGCCGCGCTCCACGATCGCTCTCGCGGCTCATGCGCCGTGCGGGTCCGTCGCGTCGATCCTCGCGTGCACATGCATGTCGTGCCAGCCGTCTGCATGCAGGGCGGCCTCGCGGCGGGTGCCCTCCAAGTCGAAGCCCGCTGTGCGGGCCACGCGGCATGAGGCGGGGTTCCGGGTCGAGTGCTCGAGCTCGACGCGATGCACGCCGACGGAGAATGCCCACTCGGTGGCCAGGCACAGCGCGCGCGGTGCCACCCCACGGCCGCGCACGTGGTCCCGCGTCCAGTACGCCGCCACCGCCGTCCCCTCGCCGGTGTCGAGCTTGAGGGTCATCCGTCCCGCGAGCGCGCCGTCGAGGTCGACGGCCCAGCTCGCCGCCGTCTCCGCGGCCCAGGACTCGTGCGCGGCGGCGATCCACTCCTCCGCCTCGTCGATGGTCAGGGAGCGTGCATGCCAGCGCTGGATCCCGGGCTCCTGATAGGCCGCGACCACGGCCGAGGCGTCCGCGTCGGCCCATGGCCGCAGGCGGAGGACGCCGTCGGAGAGGACGGGCTGTGCGATGCGCGAGAGCGTGCCCGGCTCGATGGCGGGAGTCACGAAGGAGGGCACGTCAGGAAGCATGGCAGTGCCCGTCCTCGTCGGCAAGACGAGTCGTGGCCATGACCTCTCGTGCGGGGCGGGTGCTCGAGGATCTCTGCCTCGCTCAGCTCAGCGGGCGGTCCAGTCGCTCCTCCATCCGCTCGAGCGCGCGCTCTGCCGCCCGCACCACGGAGGGGTCCACGTCCCGGAGCCCGGAGAGGATCGCTGGGGCGTGCTCGACCTCGCCCACCACGGCGAGGGCGCGCAGGCACGCCACGCGCACCCGCGGCACGGCGTCGGCCTCCGCGAGCTGCGCGCACACCGGGCCCGCCTCGCCCAGCTCGTGCCGGGCGGCGACCTTCGCGCACATCTCCCGCACCCTCCACGCCTCGTCGCCGAGCCCCTGCACCACGGCCGAGGAGGCCACCGGATCCCACGCGTGCAGCAGCGTGCGGGCGGCCCAGGTGCGGGGCCAGTGGTCGAGGCCGCGCGAGCTCCAGGAGCTCGGGTCGCCCCAGGAGGACCAGGCGCGACCGGCGAGCCAGAGCGGGTCGTGGCGGTCCTGGTCCGTGAGGTCGAGGGCGCCGATGAGGATCTCCGCGCACCAGTCGGCCAGCTCCCGGGTCCCGAGCTCCCGGGCGGCCGCGTCGGCGCGGAGCTGCGGGGTCGCACTCGCCGCCGCCTCGGCCTCGAAGGACATGGGGCGATGCTACGCGGGCGCCCCGCGCACACCTCAGGCCCTTGCGCGATGATGGGCGCATCCGCCCGACGCCGATCACTGGAGATCACATGGTCCTCGTCCTCGACCCCACGCAGGCCCTGCACACCTGGTCGCTGTTCCGCACGATGGGCCGCTACGTCGCCCCCGGCTCGGCACCCTCCGGAGCGCTCACGGAGAACACCGACGGCGGAGGCCTCGACCTGCTCGATCTGCCCGCGCAGCTCGCGGCGCACGGCTTCGCGAGCGCCCAGCTGTGCCACTTCTACCTCCCCACCACCGAGACTTCGTATCTCGCTGAGCTGCGCGCCGCCTTCGACACGGCGGGCGTCGACCTCGAGGTGCTGCTGGTCGACGACGGGGACGTGGTCCACCCGGAGACCGGCGCCGAGCAGCAGCGCTGGCTGTCCACCTGGCTCGACGTCGCCGAGCAGCTCGGCGCCCCGCGGGTGCGGGTGCCCGCCGGGGACCAGCCCCCGAGCGAGGAGACCCTCGCCCTCAGCGCCCGCAGGCTGCGCGAGCTCGCCGCCGAGCACCCGGACCTGCGCCTGCTCACCGAGAACTGGCGCGGCCTGCTCGTGGACGCGACCGCGACCACGCGCCTGCTGGACCTGCTCGAGGGCGAGGTGGGCCTGCTCATCGACACCGGCAACTGGGACGGCGAGGACAAGTACCGCCAGATCGCGGAGGTCGGCGGCCAGGCGGAGTGCTCCCAGGTCAAGGCGCGGGAGTCCGCCCCCGGAGTGCTCGACGAGGCCGACCTGGAGCAGTCCCTGCAGGCGCTGGCCGAGGCCGGGTACGCCGGCCGGCTCTCCCTGGTCTACGCCGGCAGCGACGACGACGAGTGGGGCCGCCTCGCGCAGATGCAGGAGATCGTCCGCCGCGTGCTCGCCTGACAGGGGCCCCGTCGGCCTCAGGCGTGCAGGGTGCGTGCCGCCTCCCGGGCCTGCACGGCGGGGCTCTCCATCTGGACGGTGGCGTGCTCGAAGGCGACGGGGAAGTGGGTGCGCACGCACTCGTGGACCTCTTCGAGGATCTCCATCGCGTGCGCGGAGCCGAAGCACTCCTCGGCCACCACCACGTGCGCGGAGATGATCGGCAGGCTGC
>CAZHSL010000109.1:0-7490 GCA_964535185.1 uncultured Corynebacterium sp. | reverse complement strand
CCCATGCCTGCCCTGCCCGATGCGATCACCCAGGCCATGAACCAGGCCCGCACCGCCGAGAACGGCCGCCACGCGGATCTCCTGGTCAACGACGGCCCGCTGCGCCAGACCGTCATCGCCCTCCGCCGGGGCGTGCGCCTGCCCGAGCACAACTCTCCGCCTGCCGCATCGATCCAGGTGGTGCGCGGCAGCCTGCGTGTGACCGGGCAGGAGGAGGCGGAGCTGCGGGCCGGGGACCTCGAGGCCCTCACCCATTTCCGCCACGCGGTCGAGGCGCTCGAGGACTGCGCCTTCGTGCTCACCACCGTCACCTCCCAGCCCAGCAGCGGCAGCCACGCCACCCGCACCGGGGAGATGCCCGTGATGGAGGACGAGGACCGCGCCTGACGGCGCTCGGCGCGGCCCCCGCCCGCTCAGCCCACCTCGCCGCCACCCTGGCTCGCCAGCCGCAGCCAGGTGTCCACGACGGTGTCCGGGTTCAGGGACATCGAAGCGATGCCCTGGTCCAGCAGCCACTGGGCCAGGTCGGGATGGTCCGAGGGGCCCTGCCCGCAGATGCCCACGTACTTCCCGGCCGCGCGGCAGGCCTCGATCGCGCGGGAGAGCATGAACTTCACCGCCGGGTCCCGCTCGTCGAAGGCGTCGGCGACCAGGGCCGAGTCCCGGTCCAGGCCGAGCGTCAGCTGCGTCATGTCGTTCGAGCCGATCGAGAAGCCGTCGAAGTGCTCGAGGAACAGCTCCGGGGTAGCGGCGTTCGAGGGGATCTCGCACATCATGATCACCTGCAGACCGTTCTCGCCCCGCACCAGGCCGTGGGAGGCCATCAGCTCGATCACGCCCTTCCCCTCGGCGGGGGTGCGCACGAAGGGGATCATGACCTTCACGTTGACGAGGCCCATCTCCTCGCGCACGAAGCGCAGCGCCTCGCACTCCATCGCGAAGCAGTCCGCGAAGTCCTCCGAGAG
Source organism: uncultured Corynebacterium sp. (assembly GCA_964535185.1). GTDB lineage: Bacteria > Actinomycetota > Actinomycetes > Actinomycetales > Dermabacteraceae > Brachybacterium. The sequence continues at coordinate 6,525 of CAZHSL010000109.1, read as the reverse complement.
ATAGCGGCCCGCGCCGCGGTACCCGATCATCGGGTTCTCCTCCTCGGGCTCGAACACGGTGCCGGCCAGCAGGTTCGCGTACTCGTTGGACTTGAAGTCGCTCATCCGCACGATCACCGGCTCCGGGGCGAAGGCCGCGGCGATGGTCGCGACCCCCTCGGCGACGCGCTGGACGAAGAACTCCCGCGGGGAGGCGTAGGCGGCGATCCTCTCCCGCACCTTCTCGGCCGTCCCTGCGTCCAGGCGCTCCGGCTCGAGCAGGGCGCGGGGGTGGATGCCGATCTGTCGGTTGACGATGAACTCGAGCCGGGCCAGGCCCACCCCGGCGTGCGGGAGGCGGGAGAAGCCGAAGGCCTGCTCGGGGTTGCCCACGTTCATCATGATCTTCGTGCGCAGCGGCGGCATCGAGTCGACCTCGGAGGTGGAGACGGTGAAGTCCAGCAGCCCCTCGTACACGAAGCCGGTATCGCCCTCGGCGGCGCAGACGGTCACCTCCTCCCCGTCGCGCAGCACCTCGGTGGCGTCCCCGGTGCCGACCACGGCCGGGATCCCCAGCTCGCGGGCGATGATCGCGGCGTGGCAGGTGCGGCCGCCGCGGTTCGTGACGATCGCGCTCGCGCGCTTCATGATCGGTTCCCAGTCCGGGTCGGTCATGTCCGCCACCAGCACCTCGCCGGGCCGGAACTCGTGCATCCGCTCGATGCTGTCCAGCACCCGCACGGTGCCGGCGCCGATCCGGGCGCCGATCGCGCGGCCCTCGGCGCGGACCGGTCCGGGCGAGTCCAGGATGTACTTCTCCACGGTGTTCCCGGCGCGGGACTGCACCGTCTCGGGCCGGGCCTGGAGGATGTACAGCCCGCCGTCGGCGCCGTCGAGCCCCCATTCGATGTCCATCGGCCGCCCGTAGTGGTCCTCGATGATCAGCGCCTGGCGCGCGAGGTCCTCGACCTGCTGATCGGTGAGCGACAGCAGCGCCTGCTCGGCGGGGTCGACGGGAACGAACTCGGTGGTGCGGCCGACGGCGGTGTCCTGGGTGTAGACCATCTTGGTGGCCTTCTCGCCGACGGCGCGCTTGAGGATCGCGGGGCGGTCCTCGCGCAGGCCGGGCTTGTAGACGTAGAACTCGTCGGGGTTGACCGCGCCCTGGACCACGCCCTCGCCGAGGCCGTAGGCGGAGGTGATGAACACGGCCTGGTCGAAGCCCGATTCGGTGTCCATGGTGAACATGACGCCGCTCGCGCCGAGGTCGGAGCGGACCATCTTCTGCACCCCGGCCGACAGCGCCACGGCGGCGTGCTCGAAGTCGTGGTGGACCCGGTAGGCGATCGCCCGGTCGTTGTACAGCGAGGCGAACACCTCGCGGATCGCGATCAGCACCGCGTCGATGCCGCGCACGTTCAGGAAGGTCTCCTGCTGCCCGGCGAAGGAGGCGTCGGGGAGGTCCTCGGCGGTCGCGGAGGAGCGCACCGCGAAGGAGGCCTCCGCGCCGCTGCCGGCGGCGAGCTGCTCGTAGGCGGCGCGGATGTCCGCCTCGAGGTGCGCGGGGAAGGGCTGGGCGATCACCAGCTCCCGGATCTCCCTGCCGGCCTCGGCGAGCGCGATCGTGTCCTCGGTGTCCAGGCCCTGCAGCCGCTCGTCGATCCGCTGCGCGAGCCCGGTCGCGCCGAGGAACTCGCGATAGGCGTCCGCCGTGGTGGCGAAGCCGTCGGGCACCTGCACCCCCAGCCGGGTCAGGTTCGAGACCATCTCGCCGAGGGAGGCGTTCTTGCCTCCCACCTGCTCGAGGTCCGACATGCTGAGCTCGGAGAACGGGCGGATGCTCGTCGTCATGGCGTGCTCCTTCGGGGGGTGGGTGCTCACAGCGGGGTGGTCCCGCGCCGGGCGAGGGATTGCAGGATGAGGGTGGACATCTCCTCGACGGACTTGCTCGAGGAGTCGACGAAGGGGATCCCGTGCACGTCGTAGACGCGGCGGGCCCGGGACAGCTCCCAGCGGGTCTGCTCGAGCGAGGCGTACCGGGACCCGGCACGGCGCTCGCCGCGCACGGCGGAGAGGCGCTGAGGAGAGGTGAGCAGGCCGAAGCAACGGTCGGCGACGCCGGCGATCGACTGGGGCAGCACCTCGCCGCCGAGGTCCTCGTCCACCAGCGGGTAGTTCGCCACGAAGATGCCGTGCATCAGGGCGAGGTACATGCTGGTGGGGGTCTTTCCGCAGCGGGATGGCGCGATGAGCACCACGTCCGCCTTCTCGATCGCGCGCACGGACTGCCCGTCGTCGTGCTCGATCGCGAACTCGACCGCCTGCATGCGACGGTTGTAGCGGCGGGAATCCCCCACCCCGTGCAGCCGTGCGGGGGCGTGGTCGCCGGTGACACCGAGCCGCTCCTCGAGCTGGGCGAGGTGACCGCTGACGAAGTCGATCACGGGAGCCTTCGTGGCCCGCAGCTGCTCCCGCACCGCCTCGTCCACCACCGTGAGGAACACCAGCGGCGCGACCTCGCCGTCCATCGCGGCGTCCAGGTCCGCCCGCACCTCGCGCGCCTCCTCGACGGTGCGCACGAAGGGGATCAGCCGCCGCTCGAAGGGGACCGAGGGGAACTGCAGCAGCAGGGCGTTGCCCATGGTCTCGGCGCTGATGCCGGTGGAGTCGGAGATGAAGAACACCGGGACGGCGGTGGGCGAGGGCTTCCCCGCGGCGGAGGGCAGCGGCGGCGGGATCGGGAGATCAGCGGTCACAGGGGCCTCTTGCTCTGGGCCCGATGCCGGGGCATCGGGGACACGTCGATGTGCTGGGGTCACCGTAACCGGGAGCGGCCCCCGCGGACGCGAAGGTGGCGCGCCTCACCCTCGCGGTGAGCGGGATCAGCGAGGTGGGCGTTCACCCGAGCACGATCGCGCAGGATCTCACCGGTGCGTCAGGATCCCCACCAGGAAGTCCTCGGAGGCGGGGCGGAGCTCCCAGGTGCCGAAGCGCGCGCTCAGCCGCAGGCCGGCCTCCTCCGCGTCGGCCGCGAAGTCCTCGAACGCGTAGCCGCGGTCCAGGCCGAATCCCACCACGAGGCGCCCCTCCGGGGCGAGGTGCGCGGCGAGGCGGGCGAGCGCGGGGCGGCGCTCCGACCCGGCGAGGAAGGTCAGCACGTTCCCGGCGCAGACGGCGAGGTCGAACTGCTCGGGCAGCTCCAGCTCGGCGAGGTTCCCCACCTCCCACCTCGCCCCGGGGTGGTCGGCGCGGGCGACATCGATGAGGTGCGGGTCGAGGTCCACACCCGTCACCGTGTGCCCGGCGCGGGCGAGGTAGCCGCCGACGCGACCGCTGCCGCAGCCGGCGTCGAGGATCCGGGATCCGCGCCCGGCCATCGCGTCGAGCAGCCGGGCCTCGCCGTGGATGTCCTGGCCGGCGGCCTCGAGGCGTCGCCAGCGCTCCGCGTAGCGGTGGGCGTGCTCGGGGTCGCGGCGCAGCGCCGTGCTCCACAGGTTCTCGTCGGGGCCCGGCGGGGAGGAGGTGCTCATCCCCCTATCGTGCCGCGTCGACCCGGGAGTCGTCGCGGATCTGTCCCACCAGCTCCTCGAGCATGTCCTCGAGGGTGACGATGCCGATCACCGTGCCGTGCTCGTCGGTCGCGGCGCCGAGGTGGGCGCCGGTGTCCTGCATCGAGGCGAGCGCCTGGCGCAGCGGGGCGTCGGCCGCGATCACCGGCAGGGCCCGGATGCGGGCGGCGGGGATCGGTCGGTCACGATGCTCCTGCACGGAGTCGAGCAGGTCCTTGATGTGCACGTAGCCCGTCAGGCGCCCGTCCGCGGCCCGCACCGGGAAGCGGGAGTAGCCCTCGACGGCGGCGGCCTCGGCCTGGGCGGAGGTGACGCCCTCGGGAAGGGTGGAGACCTCGTCCAGACCGATCACCAGGTTCGCGACGCTGCGGGCCTCGAAGCGCAGCGCGCCCAGCAGGAGCGCCTCGTCGTTGTCCTCGAGCAGGCCGCCCTCGCGGGACTCGCTGACCATCGCCGCCACCTCGTTGCGGCTGAACGCGCTGGTGACCTCCGCCTTGGGCGTGATGCCGAGGAGGCGCAGCACCAGGTTGCCGGTGGCGTTCAGAAGCCACAGCACGGGGCGCAGCACGGTGACGATCCCCATCAGCACCGGGCTGAGCACGAGCGCCATCCGATCCGGCCCGGCCAGCGCGATGTTCTTGGGCACCATCTCGCCGAAGACGACGTGCAGGTAGGTGACCAGGGACAGGGCGATCACGAAGGCGATCGGGTGGGTGAGGGCTCCCGGCACCCCGAGCAGCTCGAGCGGCCCCGCGATGAGGTGCGCGATCGCGGGCTCGCTGATCGCGCCGAGGGCGAGGGAGCACACGGTGATGCCCATCTGCGCCCCGGCCATCATCAGGGAGACCTGCTCCATCGCGGAGATGGTGATCTTCGCGGCCCAGCGGCCCTCGAGGGCCTTCGGCTCGATCACGGAGCGGCGGGCGGAGATCAGGGCGAACTCGGCGCCCACGAAGAAGGCGTTCAGCAGGAGCAGGAGGAGGGTGAGGGCGAGGCCCGTCGCGGTGCTCATCGGCTCTCCTCCGCCTCGTCCTCGGCATCGGCCTCGAGCACCTCGACCTGCACGTGGACGGTCTCGATGCGCATGCCGTCGACCTCGACGACCTCGATGCGCAGCCGGGCGGGGTTCTCCCCCGGGGCGGGATCGGTGTCCACGAGCACCTCGTCGCCGACCTCGGCGAGCCGACCGAGCTCCATCGTGATCAGACCGCCGAGGGTGTCGTAGTCCTCGTGCTCGGGCACGGTGACGCCGAGGCGCTCGGAGGCCTCGTCGGGGCGCATCCTGCCGTCGAGGTCCCAGGAGCCGTCGGGCTCGGGGGTGTCGTCCCTCTCCTCGTCGTGCTCGTCGCGCACCTCGCCGACGATCTCCTCGACGAGGTCCTCCAGGGTGATGAGCCCGGCGTGGTCGCCGAACTCGTCGACCACGACGGCCATCTGCAGGCCGCCGGCGCGCAGCGTGTCCATGAGGTCGTCGAGCGGGACGGTGTCCGGTACGAAGGTCGTTGTGCCCATCACGGTCTCGACGGTGGTGGTGGGGCGCTGGTCGAAGGGGACGGCGAGGCCGTGGCGGATGTGGGCGACGCCCGCGATCTCGTTCTCGTCGTCCAGCACCGGGAAGCGGGAGTGCCCGGTGACGCGGGCGAGCTCGAGCAGCTCGGCCACCGAGTCGCCGATCTCGAGCGAGTCCATCCGGCCGCGGGGGACCATCGCGTCGTGTGCGCGCCGGTCGCCGAAGGCGAGGGTGCGCTGGACCAGCGAGGCGGTCTCCTCGGCGAGCGCTCCCTCATCGGCGGAGCGCTTGACCAGCACTGCGAGCTCGTCGGCGCTGCGGGCGGAGCCGAGCTCCTCCTGCGGCTCGACGCCGAGGGCGCGGACCACGGCGTTGGCGTTGCCGTTGAACAGGCGGATCGGCAGGCCGAAGATCGTCGTGAACAGCCGCTGGAAGCCGACGACGAGCTTGGCCGTGCGCAGCGGCTCCGCGATCGCCATGTTCTTGGGCACCAGCTCGCCGAAGATCATCGTCGCCCCGGTGGCGAGCACCAGGGCGATGGTCACGGAGACCGAGCGGGCCGCGACCGCGCCGAGGCCGGCGTCGAGCAGGGCCGGGCCCACGAGCGCGGCGATCGCGGGCTCCGCGAGGAAGCCGATGCCCAGGTTGGTGACGGTGATGCCGAGCTGGGCGCCGGAGAGCTGGGTGGACAGGCTCCTCATCCCCCGCAGCACGCCGCCGGCGCGCTTGTCGCCGGATTCGGCGGCCGCCTCCACCTCGTTGCGGTTGGCGGTGATCAGGGAGAACTCGGCGGCGACGAATCCGCCGCAGGCAACGATCAGCACCAGGCCGATCGCCAGGGAGACGAGGGGACCGATCAGGTCCATGGACGGATCCCCCCGTGGGAGGTGAACGAGTGCAGGCCCGAAGGCCTGGGACTGTCACTGGGGGCGTCGCTGGCGGCGCTCATGGTCTCCTGGTGCTCCTCACGGCACCTCCGACGGTCGGAGGCGGATGCGGGAATGCTACAACCCGCGAGCTGGGAGCAGGAGCCTCGGCGGAGGGCGCGTCAGGGATGGTCGGTCTCCGCCGGCGGCGTCCCCGCCCCGCCCTGCGCACCGGTGAACAGGGCCTTGAGCCGCTCTCGGTTGAGGAAGGCGACGATACCGGCGGCGATCGCGAGCCCGCCCAGTGCGAGGACGATGAGGATCGCGGCGATCGCGACGGGGCCGAGGCCCGTGCGCTCTGCGGTGAACACGAGGATCACGCCGTGCTGGCCGTCCACGGTGATCGTCTCCTCGCCGAGCACGGCGGTGCCGGCCTCGTCCTGGACGACCGCTGTGGGGCGCAGGCCGTCGCCGCGGATCGTCCAGGTGGCGTCCTCGCCCAGCTTCCCGTGCACGTCGCCGTTCACGCCCAGCTCGAGGAGGACGCGGTAGTCGCCGTCGCCGCGCTCGTCCACGGAGATCACGGGCGGGCCCTCGGCGC
>CAZHSL010000108.1:0-7516 GCA_964535185.1 uncultured Corynebacterium sp. | reverse complement strand
CCCGTCGCCTACGATGCGCCCCATGGCCGAGGACCCTTCCCGCGACCGCGCCCCCGACGGTTCGGGGCGCGGATGGACGGTGCGCATGCGCGTGCTGACCACCATGCTGGCGTTCATGGCCGTCGGCCTGGCCCTGACCGGTGTGCTCACCTACGTGGCGCAGTTCCGGGCGCTGGATCATCGCGTCACCAGTGAGCTCTGGCAGGAGTACGACGAGCTCGCGCTGATCGCCGCTGCCACCGACGACAGCGGCGCGCCGGTCCACACCACCGTCGACTCCGTGCTGGTCAACGCCACCGATTCCGCGGCGCCGTCGGACTACGAGTCGGTGCTCACCTTCCTCGACGGCCAGCGGGCCTACCAGCCGCGGTCGCAGGACTACGCCCTGGTCCAGCCCGATTCCCCGGAGCACGAGCGAGTCCAGCAGGAGCTCCTGGACGCCCACCGGCCGGGTGAGGCCGTGATCATCCCGATGCAGGCCTACGACCGGGAGCTGCGGGTGCTGGTCGCCTCGGTGCACGTCGCGGGGGACGATTCCGAGGGCATCTTCGTGGTCGCCAACGACATCGGTGCCCAGCGCAGCGCCCTGTGGCAGAGCGTCTCCGTGTACGCCGGGCTCTCGGCGGCCGCACTGATGATCGCCGGCTGGGTGGGGTACGTGGTCACCGGCCGACTGCTGCGACCGCTCGAGGATCTCCGCTCCGCCACCGAGCAGATCACCGTGGACGACCTCGAGTACCGGGTGCCGGTGCCCCAGGAGCGGGACGACATCAGCGCGCTCGCCCAGAACTTCAACCGCATGCTGGCCCGCATCCAGGCCGGCTTCGCCGAGCAGCGCCGCTTCATGAGCGATGTCGGCCACGAGCTGCGCACCCCGCTGACGATCGTGCGCGGCACCCTGGAGACCACGGACGTCGAGGACTCCCGGGACGTGCGGGAGGCCCACGACATCGCCCTCGAGGAGCTCGAGCGGATGGGCCGCGTCGTCGGCGACCTCTCCGAGCTGGCGGCGTCGGCGCGACCGGACTACGTGCGCCCCAGGCGCCTGGACATGGCCGCGTTCGCGCGCTCGGCCTTCGCGCGCATCGAGCACATCGCCGAGCGCGAGTGGATCCTGGACGGTGCGGCGGAGGCGATGGCCGATGCCGACGAGCAGCGCCTCGCCCAGGCGGTCGTGCAGCTGGCCGCCAACGCCGTGCGCTACAGCGAGGAGGGCAGTCGCATCCGCTTCGGCGTGGACCGGGTGCTGGGTGCGGACGGCCCCGAGATCCACGTGACCGTGCAGGACGAGGGCCTCGGCATCGCCCCGGAGGATCAGCGCCGCATCTTCGAGCGCTTCACCCGGGTGGACGGCGGCCGGGACTCCGGCTCGGGGCTCGGCCTGCCGATCGTGCTGTCGATCGCCGAGGGCCATGGCGGCGCGGTGCGCCTGCAGTCCGAGCCCGGCCGCGGATCGACCTTCACGATCGTCTTCCCCCAGTTCGCGCAGTCCCCGTCGGCCGATCCGGAGCCCCGAGGGGAGCGCGGACTCGCCGCTCCGACGGCGGCGGGCGATACTGGGGCGCGGGGCCCTGTCCCCGCCGACGACGACCCCACTGCTGGCAGGAGGAACGAGGGATGAGGATCCTCATCGCCGAGGACGAGGCGCGCATCGCACGCTTCATGGAGCGCGGTCTGAAGGCGAACGGTTTCGCCTCCACCGTGGTCGAGGACGGCATCTCCGCCCTCGATCTCGCCTCCAGCGGCGACTTCGACCTGCTCATCCTCGACGTGGGCCTGCCCCGCATGGATGGCTTCCAGGTGCTGAGGGCGCTGCGGGAGATGGACGCGCAGATCCCGATCCTCATGGTCACCGCCCGCACCGGGGTGGACGACACCGTGCAGGGGCTCGAGGGCGGGGCGAACGACTACATCGCCAAGCCCTTCCGCTTCGAGGAGCTCCTGGCCCGGGTGAAGCTGCGGGCCCGCGAGGCCGCCTCCGGCGCGGGCAGCGCGAGCACCGACGTGCTCGAGCTGGGCGATCTGGTGCTGGACCTGCGCACCCGCATCGCGACCTGGTCCGCGGAGGGGAAGGAGCGCTCGGTGGAGCTGTCCTCCCGCGAGTTCACCATGGCGCGCGTGTTCCTGGAGAACCCGCACCAGGTGCTCACCCGTGACCTGCTGCTGTCGAAGGTGTGGGGCTACGACTACGACGGCGCCTCGAACGTGGTCGACGTGTACGTGGGCTACCTGCGGGGCAAGCTCGGGGCCTCGCGGCTGGTGACCGTGCGCGGGGCCGGCTACAAGCTCATCGACCCGGCCTCCTGAACCGTGCGTCTCGCTCGCCCCGACGATGAGAACCCTCTCATGAGGCGTTCACGGGCATCTCATCGCCGGCGGAGAGGATGTGCGCCATGAAGACTCTGCGGACCTTCGGGATCCTCATGGCCGTCGCGCTCGTCGCGCTCGGCATCGCCCTCCTGCCGTCGGCCGACGAGATGCCCCAGGCCCGGCCGGGCATCGCGGTCGGCGAGGCCGCGCCCTCCGAGGCCTCCCGTGGCGCGGGAGCGGAGTCGAGCGGCGAGGCCGTGCCCCTGCCCGCGTCCACCGCCACCGAGCAGCCGGTGCGGGGCGTCCACACCGATACCGGCGTCGGCGCGATGGAGTCCGAGGCCTCGCCGGAGCCGGAGCCCGCCCCTGCCCAGCAGCCCCGCTCCTCGGGCGGCTCCTCCGGCTCGTCCGGCTCCTCCTCGGGCGGCAGCTCCTCCTCGGGCGGCGGCAAGAGCACCCCGCCGCGCCCTTCCGGGGTCTGCGAATGGGACGACGGCGAGCTCGAGTGCGACGACGACGATGATGATGATGACGACGACGATGATGATGACGACGATGACGACGATGACGATGACTGAGCCGCGCCGCGTGCGCTGAGCCGGGCCTCAGGCGGGGATGCCGAGGCGGGCGAAGGCGCTGCGGAAGATCGTCAGCCCCTCCAGTCCCGGCAGCTTCTGGACCCGCTTGTCGAGCTTGTCCAGCTCGGCCGACCTGCCGCCGAAGAGGTGGTTCATCACGTGCACCACCTCGGAGTCGTCCATCATCCCGCTGCCCACGGGCTTCCAGACCCGCGACATCACCAGCCGGACGATCCTCTGCGCCGTCTCGGAGGCCAGCAGCCGCTCCCGGCCCTGCGTGGTGTAGAACGCGACGTGGCGGGTCTCCTGCTGGGCGATGCGCTTCAGCAGCGGCGACAGCGCCGGATGGTCCGTCATCTCCGAGAGCCGACGGTAGGCGGCGACCGCGGAGAGCTCGTTGGCCGCGCCCCACACCATGTGCACGGCGACGAAGTCGGTGCCGGCGAGGTTGGTCAGCACCGACTGCTTCAGCGGGCCCAGCGCCCCGGCCCAGCCCAGCTTGACCCGCTTGGCCTTGACCTCGTCGTAGTCGACGATGATCCCGTGGCGCGCCAGCACCTTCGACAGCGCCTCGCCGTGCCAGAACTCCTCCCGGTTCCACATCGTCATGAAACCGCCCGCGTCCTCCTCGCGATGCGAGGGCGTGACCAGCATGTCGCGCAGGAAGCAGGAGGTGTGGAACTCGACGTCGCACATGTAGCGCAGCGAGCGCAGGGTCGGTGCGTCCAGCGGCTGGGTCTCGAAGGTGTCGAAGTCGAGGTCCTCGTACTTCACGGGGACGGAGGTCTGGGCGAACTGGTCGAGGTCGAAGGCCATGTCACTCTCCGATCCGGGGCAGGTGGCCGAGGCGGGGGTCCGGGAGGTCGGGCCCGGGCAGCAGCCGGGTGATCTCGTACCGGGCGCGGCGCAGCGCGGCGCGATCCGCGGCGGTGCCGCCGAGGACGGCCAGCGCGGCGGGCAGGTCGGGATCGGGCAGGCCGCCGCCGTCGAGCGGGGAGCCCAGTGACAGCACCACCCTCGCGGTGAGCGCCTCGCGCGGCGACCGGGTGATCCGCGCGATCGCCTCGGCGGTGAAGAAGTCCACCGATGCCTGATGGCGGTCGATGACCAGCTCGAGGACGCGGCGGGCTTCGCCGGACAGCCGGCCGGAGACCGCGCGCAGGCCCGCCTGCAGCGAGGCCTCCTGCACCGCCATCCGTGCCATGTGCCCGGCCGCGACGGCCTCACCCGTCAGGCCCGTCCACACGGGACCCAGCAGCGGCTGCACCCGGTCCAGGTGGAGGCGGCGCAGGGCGTGCAGCGGGCCGGGCCGGTGCCGGTGCACGGGCCGCTCGCCGGGGCGGTCCCCGGTGAGCAGGTCGCGCAGGGCCCGGGACTGCCAGAAGCGGTCCACCAGCCAGGTGGCGAGGAAGGCGGTGATCCGGGCCTCGTTCGCGGTCGCGGTGGCGAGCATGGCGCGGGACTCCGCGAGCGCCGAGGCCTCGAGCCGCTGGAGCACCCCCAGGGCCACCCGCAGCTCCTCGGGCAGAGGGTTCTCGGAGGCCAGCAGCGCGGTGTCGACCGGCAGGCGCGAGGTCCCGCGGCGCACGTAGGCGGCGACGTCCACCTCGGTGCGCAGCGTCGGGGTGATGCTCGCGTCGAAATGGAGATGGCCGGCGAAGGGGCCCTCCTGGGGGATCGTGGCGTGCGGATCCGGGGCGCCCGGTGCAGGCACGGTCGACGAGGCGTCTGCGACCACATCGACCGACAACAGCTGCCTCTTCTCCTGGGGTGGGGCGGGACCGTGCATGCGCTTGCCCGCTCTTGGGCCGAGGTCATTGTACGGAGCGGATCTGGTTGTGGGCCGGGAGCCAGGGGTGCTTGGTAGGTTTCGACTGTGAAGACCTCCGGCGCCGCCTCGCTCCCGGCCCGGGCCGGCGAGCCGGGTGGGACGGGCCTGCCGGATCTCGACAGGCTCCGCGCCGCGCTGCGACCCGCGGAGCTGCCGCTGCCCGCCCCGCGCGATGCCCGCGAGGCCGCAGGCCGCGTCAACGACCTCCTGCACGCCGAGCGGTACCGCGAGGCCCGGGCCCTGGTCGAGCGGTTCCGCGACGCCCCTGCCGAGCCCGAGGACCGGTTCGCGCTGCTGCGTGCCGCCCTGCACGGCGCGGCCCTCTCCGGCACGAGGAACGGGGTCGCCGAGGACGCGGCCGACCTGGTCACCCTGCTGCGCCGCAACGGCGCCGCCCTGCACGCGGCCGCGGTGGTGGCCCTGCTGCTCGAGCGTGGTCCGTTCGCCCAGGACGCCCCCTCCCGGACCGCCCGGGAGGAGCCGCAACCGAACGGTAGGGGTCGGCGTCGCGGCGAGGTGCCGCAGGCCTCGCCGGAGCTGCTGGTGGTGGTACGGGCCATGGAGCGCTCCGCCGTCACCGACCCTCGCGGCACCGCAGCGGACCCGCGCCGGGACGCGGCCCGGCTGCGGGCCGCGCTCACCGCGCTGCCGGCCGTGCGCGCTCAGCTGCTGACCGACCCGGAGCAGGAGCTGCGGCTGCGCCTCGCCCAGGCGCTCGAAGGAGCGGGCGACCACCCCGCGGCCACCACCGCGGCGCTGGATGCGCTCGAGCTGATGGACGACCGGGCCGTCGACCTCGCGGATCCGCGCACGGACCCTCAGCGGCTGGCGACCGCGGCGCACGCGGTGCTGGCCCGCACCCTGAGCACCGAGCGCCCGCTGCAGGCGGTGCACCACGCCCTCGAGGCCCTCGACGCGATGCCCGGGATCGAGGACCCGCCGTTGCGGATCGGTCTCATCACCGCCCTGCTGCAGGCGCTGATGGCGGCCGGCGCCACCCGCGAGGCGAGCTTCACCGCCGGGCGACTGGCCTCCCTGCAGCGCACCCTGGGCCGGGACGCGCTGCGCATCGCGCCGCTGCTGGCCGTGGCCGCGCAGAGGGTCCAGGCCGAGCGGTACGACGCCGCCCGGGTGCCCCTCGAGCAGGCCCGCGCCCTCGCGCGGCAGGGCCGCGACCGGCGCGCGCTGCTGGAGGTGGGCCGACTCGCCGCGAGCATCCACGAGCGCACCGGCGAGTACGCCGCCTCGCTGCACGAGCTGCGGGGGATGGCTCACCAGGCCCGCTGGCTCGCCGATGACCTCGCGACCCCGGCCTCCGCCCAGGGCGAGCTGATCCGCACCGAGCTGGAGGCCAACGCGCTGGCGATGCGGCGCGCGCTGGACCTCGGCCGCACCGCGGCGGTGGAGGACTCGGTCGCGGCCACCGAGCGCCGCACCCGCCCCGGAGGGGGCCGCCCCGTGCTGCCGGCGGAGCTGCTGTGGGACCACCGGGTCGATGCGCGCATCGGCCGGTTCCTCGCCGTCGCCAGCGCGCTCGCCCGCGGGGAGGGGTGGGCCGACGAGGAGACCTGCGAGCAGCGCCGCCTGGAGGCGGAGGAGGCCATCGACGCGCGGCCGGCGGGGCACGACGGCCGCGCCCGCTACTGGTCCGTGTACCTCGAGGACCGCCACGCCCACCTGCTGGCCGAGCGCGGGCGGCGCGAGAGCGCACTCGGGGCCGCCCGGCGCGCCCGCGAGGGCTGGGCCGAGCTGGGCAGCGAGGAGGACCTCGCCCGGGTGGAGACGCTGCTGCGGTCCCTGGCGGCGCAGGGCGAGGACCGGGCGCTCCGCGGGCACTGACAGGGTGCTCGCCCCTGCCGTACCGTGGAGACATCGGCCGGGAGGGAGCCCTGACGATGAGCAGCGACATCGAGGATCATGCCCACGGCCCGGACGAGGCGATCGCCGTGCGCGACAACACGCGCGCCGAGCGCTACGAGGCGGTGCGCGGCGGGCAGATCGTCGGCATCGTGATCTACACGCGCACCCGTCGGCGGCTCGAGCTGATCCACACCGTCACCGACCCCGCGCACCGCGGCGAGGGCGTGGCCTCCGTGCTCGTGCGCACCGTGCTCGCCGAAGCCCGGGCGGCGCGGCTGCCGGTGCTGGTGATCTGCCCCTTCGTCGAGAGCTGGCTCCAACGGCACCCCGAGCAGGCCCGCGGCGTGATCGTCGAGGACTGAAGCCCGCCGGCCGGACCGAGTGGACCGAGCCGCCGTCGACGCACGGGTGCCGGGGGAGTAGCGTCGGCCCCATGGACGCCCTCGACATCCTCCGCGACCTGACCTCCCGCCCCCGCACGGCCGCCGCCGCCCTGGGCGGTCAGCTGAACCCGGTCAGCCTCAACGCCCGCCCCGGCGGGCACGACAACTCCGTGGCCTGGCTGCTGTGGCACACCGGGCGCGAGATCGACGTGCAGCTGGCGGACCTCACCGGCAGCGAGCAGGTGTGGACCGCGCACGGCTTCGACGCCCGCTTCGCGCTCGGGGAGCTGGGCGACACCGTCGGCTACGGCCACTCCTCCGAGGAGGCGCGCCGCATCGTGGTCGAGGACGGCCCGGGCCTGCTGGAGTACATCGACGCCGCGCTCGCCGCGTTCGAGGACCACCTCGGGACCCTCTCGCAGGACGACCTCGCGGACGTGATCGACGAGCAGTGGGACCCGCCGGTCACCCGCGGCGCCCGCCTGGTGAGCATCCTCGACGACGCCGCCCAGCACATCGCCCAGGCCGCCTACGTGCTGGGGATGCCGCTGCGC
>CAZHSL010000107.1:0-7566 GCA_964535185.1 uncultured Corynebacterium sp. | reverse complement strand
CCCGAGCGGGTCGCCGTCGTGATCCCCGCCAAGAACGAGGCGGAGCGGATCGAGGCGACCATCCTCTCAGCCCGTCGGATCCCGGGCGTGGACCTGGTGGTCGTCGTCGACGACGGCTCCACCGATGCGACCTCCGCCGTCGCGATGGGGGCCGGCGCCCTCGTGGTGCGGCACAAGTCCAACCGCGGCAAGGCCGCGGCGATGGCCACCGGCGCGCAGCTGGTCGCGATCCGCGAGGGCGCGGAACGGGCCGACGGCGGCGAGAGCTTCTCCGAGGAGCTGCACGCCGAGCCGCGCGAGCCCGGGCACACCGGCCCGCTGCCCGTGATCGACCCGGGGGAGGCCGTGCCGCGTGCCCTGCTGTTCCTCGATGCCGACATGGGCGATTCCGCCGAAGCCGCGCAGCCGCTGGTGGACGCGGTGCTCGGCGAGGGCGTCGACATGGCGATCGCCCTGCTGCCCCCGCAGGCCGGCGCGAGCGGCATGGGCATCGTGGTGCGCACCTCCCGCCGCGGCATCCAGCGCGCCACCGGCTGGGAGCCGACCCAGCCGCTGTCCGGGACGCGCTGCATCACCCGCGAGACCTGGGAGGCCTGCCTCCCGCTCGCCCCCGGCTGGGGCGTGGAGACCTCGCTGACGATCGATGCGCTCACCGCCGGGTTCTGGGTCAAGGAGATCCCCGCCGAGCTCCACCACCGCGCCACCGGCAAGGACCTGCGCGGCCAGCTGCACCGGGCCGCCCAGCTGCGTGACGTGGTGCGGGCGCTGGCCCGCAAGCGCCACCTGGCCCCGGACCTCGAGGATCCGGATCTCGACGCCTTCGAGCGCTCCACGCTCGAGGAGCCCGAGCAGGCACCGCTGCCGAGCGGCGCCGGGGACCACGACCAGGAGAAGACCTGGACCGTCGTCCCCCAGGAGGATGCCGGGACCGCCGCCGATCGGGCCGAGCAGCGGCGGACCACCCTCGCGGACCTCCCTGTCTCCGGCGAGTTCTCCGACGACCAGACACGGGCGCTGGGCGACGTGGACGCCGCCGAGCTCGACCGGCTGCTGCGCGACCTGCCCGTGAGAGGCGAGTTCGCGCCCGACGACATCGTCTTCCTGGCGGACACGGACCTCGAGACGCTCGCCGTGCGGATGCACGACGCGCCCGTGGACTCCCGTTTCGCGCCCGAGCACGCCGTGATCATCGCCTCCCACCTCGAGGTGGAGGAGCCCGCGATCCCCGAGAGCCTGGCCACGCCGCTGTCCCCCGAGGAGTACACCTCGCTGGTGGTGCACGCCGCCGTGGAGGCGGAGAACGACTAGCGCGCCGGCGCGCCCGTCCTTCCCGGCGCGCCCGTTCCCGACGGCGCGGGCAGCACGGCCGGCAGGTGGCACAGCCAGATCCCGAGCATCGCCGCGATCAGCACCGGCCCGGTGTCGTTGACCGCGTAGCCGATCCACGCCCCCGCCACCAGGGCGATCCGCACCGGGTAGGACGCCGGGTGCTCGGCGTCCAGCGCCGCCAGACGGCGCAGGCGCAGGTGGCGGGGCATCAGGATCGCCACCGAGGCGAGCACCGCCACCCCCATCACCACCGCGAGCGCCGGATAGCCCGTGGTCATCGCGACGTTCTGGGCGAGCTTGCGCACCACCACGGAGATCAGCTCGCCGCTGAGCAGCTCGTCGATGAAGCGCCCCAGATGGGTGCGGTCCTCGGCCGGTCGCAGCCAGTCCAGGAAGGACACCGCCAGCACCGCGGCAGCACCGCCCGCCCCGAGCGCGACCACGTGCCATGGTCGTGGCCGGACCCCCGAGACCAGCAGCGCCAGCAGCCCGAACGTCGGGATGGTGGCGAGCATGGACCCGAAGTCCGCCCCCATCGACGGTGCGACGCACACGATCGCGACCAGCGCCCCGATGACCACCGCCCACACCGTCCGTGCGCGCGGCGTGCGCACCACCGCGAACAGGCACAGCAGCGCCATCAGCGCCGCCGCCAGCACCATCCCGAACAGGTGGTTCGAGAGCCCGTAGAAGCGCCCGCCGGAGATCGGCTGCGCCCCCAGCGGAGAGGACAGCTGGAACCGCGATCCGGTCGCGGACTCGCCCAGGATCAGCAGCGCGATCAGCGCCGCGGCGGCCCCCGCCGGGCCCAGCCGGTGATGCCGCCAGGGACCGGCGAGCACCAGTACGGACAGCAGTGCGCAGCCGGCCCAGATCACGCCGGTCAGCGCGAGGGTGGGATGCTCGGCCCGCCACCAGGGCACCAGCGAGGCGAACAGGGCCACCGCAAGGGGGAGGGGACCGATCGCGGCGAGGGCGCGGCCGACGGCGGCGAGCCGCGGACGCCGTGCCAGGGCGGGGACCAGCAGGATCACGAGCCCGGCCGCTCCGAGCACGAACCAGGAGCCGAGCGCGGGGACGGTCGCGGCATCGACCTGCGCCGCGGCCTGCGAGCGGTCCAGGGCCAGCTGCTGCGGATCCCCATGGTCGGTGCCGCGGAACGGCTGACCGGGGATCAGCCCGTCGGCGCGCGCATCGTGCGAGTCGAGGATTGTGGGCAGCACGTCGGTGAGCACCACCACCCCGGTCTGCTTCGTGGCGCCGCTGGTGAGGGCCTGGTCGGGGAAGGCCGTGTCGAGCGCGACCTGCAGGCCCGCCGTGCGCGAGGCGACCGCGCCCGGCTGCTCGACGGCCTCCGGATGCTCGGGATCGGTGGCCGCGACGGAGACCAGCAGCGTGCGGGGGAGGTCCGCGGCCTCGCAGCCCCCGAGCTCGTCGAGGACCGCGCCGACGGCCGCGTCGAGGGACGCCAGTTGCTGCGATCTCGCGGGGTCGTCGCCCCGCGACACGGATGGCGCGATGACCTCGACGATCCCTGCGTCCTCGAGGGCGGCGGCGACATCGGCGGCGCCGGAGGCGCTGTCGGGGCCGCCGAGCTCGACCGTGCTCACCGGCACCTCGAGCTGCTCCCACTGGTCCGTCGCCGGGGTGGGGATGCCGCTGGTGCGCGGTGCCTCCTCCGCCAGGCCCCGGTACCCGGAGTGCAGGGTCTCCAACCCCTGCCGCTTCGTGGACACCACGCTGGTCGAGGTGGTGTTCATCGCCCCGGCACCGGAGCGGTCCGCGAGGCACTGCAGATGCGGCGTGGTCGCGGGGTCGATGTCCTCCCAGGTGAGCCCGGCCGTGGCGATCACGAGGCGCACGGGGTCCGGCGGACCGTCGGGGTCGTCGGCCGAAGCCGCCGGGGCTCCTGCCAGGACGAGCATCCCGATCAGTACGGCGAGCAGCGCCGCCAGCGGCGTGCGGCGTGCGGTGACGAGCGGTTCCTGGAGCACGCCCCGATGCTACGGGGCAGGGCGGGCCGGGGGCGGGGGCGGCCGCGGCCTGCGCGGATCCTCCACTGCTCCCTCACGCTCTATCGTGGTCGCCATGTCCTCTCCACAGCCCCCTTACGAGCAGGTGCGCCGCGAGATCATCGAGCAGGTCCGCACCGGCGAGCTGACGCCGGGCGACAGGCTGCCCGCGATCCGCACCCATGCCGCCGATCTCGGGCTCGCCGCCGGCACCGTGGCCCGCGCCTACAAGCTCCTCGAGGAGTCGCGGATCATCGTCACCCGGCGCGGCGCCGGCACGACCATCGCCCCGGGAGCGGCGGCGGAGGCCCGCAGGCTTGCGGAGGCCGCCCAGCGCGAGGCCGGCGGTCCGGTCGATGCGGGGCTGGCGGCGCTGTTCGCCGGCCCGATCGCCGCCGCCCGGGCCCGCGGCGCGCGCGATGTGGAGATCCTCGCCTCGGTGCGCGCCGCGCTCGCGGGGGAGAGCGGCGGCGGAGCCGCGTGAGCGTGCGCCGGTCACCGTCGCCAGTGGGATGATCCGCCTCGAGCGCCTCGGCCCCGCGCACGCCGAGGCCATCCTCGCCGGGCAGGACGACCAGCTCGTCGAGGAGATCGTGGGGCAGCGATGGACCCGCCAGAGCCTCGACGCCTTCCTCGCCCGCGCGGCACGCTGGCGGGCCGACGGGCCGATCCGGGAGTTCGCGGCGGTCGACGGTGGAGAGGCCGCCGGGCCCGTCCGGCCGGGCACGCTCCTGGGCGGCGGCGGGCTGCATCTCGTGGACCCGGGCCTCGAGCGCGGTCAGGCGGCGATGACCTACTGGCTCCTCGACCGGCATCGGGGCCGCGGGCACGGCCACGTCCTGGCGGCGGCACTCGTGGAGCACGCTCGCGCCGACGCGCGGATCCGCGAGCTCGTGCTGCGCATCGCCCCGACGAATCACTCCTCGCGCGCTCTCGCCCGCGGTCTCGGCGCCCGGCCGACCGGCGAGGTCGAACGCCACCCGGCGGAGGCGGATCGCATCGCCGACCGGTGGGTCCTCGCTCTGCGCGAGCGCTGAGGGCGGATGCTGCGGAGCATGAATTCCGACAGCGTCAAGATCGCCTCGGAAATGTGGATGAAATGTGGGATGAGCGGTGGATGGAATTGACCGTTCCTCCCCAGTGCAAGTTATCCACAAATTCGTCCCTATCTGCGGCGACGTCTTGTCCTAGATGTGTCGGTCGCGATATTCTGGACATCAGAAAGAGCGGCTTGTTCGTCGAGGATCTTCCAGCGCATCTTCTGCTGATCGAGAATTCGTCGCGCACACATGAGCCGTGATCCGGTGAGGGGGTGGAGCCGATGACCGTGACAGCGCATCGTCGTGCCGGTCGCCCCGGTCCTCCGCGCTCCCGGGTGCGTGCTCGCACCCCGCTGACCGTCGAATCCTTGACCGCACGAGGGGGGCTCGAACCGGGCAGCCGCGACGCCGCCACGGTCGCGCGCATGATGGAAGCCGAGCGCGAGGACTCCCGCCGGCACGCCCGCCAGCTGCTCGACCTCGTCCCGTTCTGGATCGACCACGACGACCCGGACCTCTCGGATGATCGCGAGGAGCACAGCCTGGCGGTCGCGATCGCCCTGCGCACCACCACCGATGCCGCCGCGCTCAGGATCCGTGACGCGCACATCGCCGTCACCGAGATGCCGCGCACCTTCGAGCGCCTGGCGGGCGGCGACATGCCGACGGACTGGCATCGCAGGATGCTGCGCTCGCTGCGGGACCTCACCCCGTCCCAGCGCTCCCAGGCCGATGAGCACATCGCCGAGTGGGACCTCGCCTCCATCCCCGCGGACAGGTTCCGCGACGAGCTGCGACAGCTGACCTCCTGGCTCGAGCGTGAGGAGCCGCGCCGCTGCCCGGAGCACTCCCGGGACGTCGCCGTCGAGTCCAGCGGGCGCGACGACGGCATCGCACGGCTCTGCATCACCGGGCCGATCCCCGAGATCCTCGGCCTCGCCCGTCGGCTCGACAACGCGGCGAAGGCGGTCCAGGCCCAGCAGCGCCGTGCGCTCGACGGGGGCGCCCCGATCCCGTTCGACCTCGACGGGGACGTGGCCCGCGACGGCAGCGCCATGTCCCTTGCCGCCCTGCGCTACGCGATCATCCACCGCACTCTGCTCGACACCGCCGGGGTCGAGGTGCCGGCACCGCGCCATCGCATCAACATCGTCGTCCCGGTCCTGACGATGATGGGCCTGGACGACACCCCCGCCACCTACGACGGCGTGACCCCGCTGCCGGCGGCGATGGCCCGCAAGCTCGCGGAGGCCGAGCCCGTGTGGCACCGGGTCTTCACCCACCCGCTCACCGGTGAGTTCCTCGAGCTCCCCGCCCAGCGCTACCGGCCCACCCCCGAGATGGTCGAGCACCTGCGGCTCACCACTCCCCGCTGCGCCGTCCCCGGATGCACCAGGGGCACCAGCGATGACGCGGAGAACGACCACATCGAGGAGTTCGACCACGCGCACCCCGCACGGGGAGGCCCCACCAGCCTCGACAACCTCCACCGATTGCACTGGGGGCACCACGACCTCAAGACCGCCGGGCGCATCGACCCGGTCCGAGAACCCGACGGCACCACCACCTGGACGGTCGGGTCGCCACCGCTGGCCACGGTGAACGTCGCGCCGCGCCCAGACCTCGCCACGCCCCGCATCGCTGCCGCCATGACGGAGTCGTGGGAGCACTTCCAGTGGCTCTGCGCGATGGACGAGATGGAGCGCTGCGGCGAGATGGATCGCATCCGGCGCGAGGAGGACCCGGTCGACCACGCCGTCGAGGACCATCCGGACGAAGTCGATCGCCGTACCCGCTGGGACGCCGACCCGCCGTTCTGATCGGGCCGTGGCACCATGTGCCGATGCCCCGTGCCGTCCACCTCGTGCCCCCGTCCATGTCCCGGTACCGCGCGTACCTCGACTGCCTCGCCGACTTCGACGGCACCGCGGTCGACGGATCCGGCATCAGCGATCCGCAGAGCCCTCCACTCGCCGAGGGAGAAGTGCGCGAGTTCATCACCGCCCGCCTCGCCGAGGAGGACCCGGCCACCGAACTCCCCGAGGGCTGGGTGCACTGCACCAGCCGCTGGATCGTCGACGCCGGGACTGAGGAGATGCTCGGGTTCATCGCCACCCGCCACCGGCTCACCCCGTACCTCCTGGCCCAGGGCGGCCACATCGGCTACTCCGTGAGGCCCGCCGCCCGACGCGAGGGGGTCGCCACCGCCGCGCTCGAGATCGCGCTCGCCGAGGCGCAGGAGCTCGGCATCGCCCCGGTGCTGATCACCTGCGACGACGACAACCAGGCGTCCCGACGCACCATCGAGAACGCGGGTGGTGACCTCGAGGACCTCCACGAGGGGAAGCGCCGCTACTGGATCGGCGACGGACCGCGCCTTCGCGCCTGAGCGCTACGCTTTCCCCCATGCGGTACGGATTCCTCGGCCCCGAGACCACCTTCACCCATCAGGCGCTCCTGCAGGCCCTCGCGGAGATGCCCGAGGCGCTCGACACGACCGCCGCGGAGATGGTGCCCTTCGCCTCCGTCGCCACGGCCGCCACCGATCTGCTGGCCGGCCAGATCGACGCCCTCATGGCACCGATCGAGAACTCCGTCGAGGGCGGGGTCTCCGGCACGCTGGACGTCCTCGCCGCGACCGACTCCATCACCATCGTCGCCGAGCAGACCGTGCAGATCAGCTTCGTGCTCGCGGCGCGCGAGGACGCCGCCCTCGACGCGCTGACCACCGTCTCCTCCCACCCGCACGCCCAGGCGCAGGTCCAGGGATGGCTGCGCGAGAACGTGCCCGGCACGCACATCGCCGCCGCGTCCTCGACCGCGGCCGCCGCCCGCGACCTCGCTGCCGCCGATGCGGACGAGGCGCGCGGCCGCGCCGCCGTGTGCTCGCCGCTCGCGGCGGAGCACTTCGGGCTCACCGTGCTCGCCGACGGCATCGAGGACTACGACGGCGCCATCACCCGATTCGTGCTGGTCACCCGCGAGGGCCGGATCCCCGCCCGCACCGGCGCGGACAAGACCACGCTCGTCCTCCAGCTGCCCCACAACCGCTCCGGCGCCCTGCTGGAGGCGCTCGAGATCCTCGCCTCCAACGGTGTGAACATGTCCCGCATCGAGTCCCGGCCCGTCGGCGACTTCCTGGGCCGGTACTCCTTCTCCCTCGACCTCGAGGGGCACATCGAGGA
>CAZHSL010000106.1:0-7596 GCA_964535185.1 uncultured Corynebacterium sp. | reverse complement strand
CTCCTGCACGACGACGTCATCGACCACTCCCCCGTCCGGCGCGGCCGGCCGGCGCTGCACGTCCAGGCGGCGCGGCGGCATCGCGACGCCGGGCTCACCGGGTCCGCGGAGGACTACGGGGTCGCGGTCGCGATCGTGCTCGGGGACCTGGCGCTGAGCTGGGCGGAGCAGATCGCGGCACGCGTGGACGGCGAACCGGGGGCCGTCGCCGCCGCGCGCAGCGAGTTCGATGCCCTGCGCACGGAGGTGATGTCCGGCCAGTTCCTGGACATCCTGCACCAGGCGGGGGGCTTCGCCTCCGCGGCCGACGCGGAGCAGGCCGCGCTCTCGGTGATCCGCTGGAAGACGGTCCCCTACACCGTGCTGCGGCCCGTGCGCATCGGCGCCGCGCTGATGGGCGGCTCGCAGGATGCGCTCGAGACCCTCGCGGGCTGGGCGGTCGAGGTCGGCACCGCCTTCCAGCTGCGCGACGACCTGCTCAGCGTGGTCGGCGACCAGGAGGAGACCGGCAAGCCGATCGGCGGCGACATCGTCGAGGGCAAGCGCACCGTGCTGCTGGCGCGCACCGAGGCCGCGACGGATGCCGCGGGGCGGGCCCTGCTGGCCGAGGTCGTCGGCCGTGCTGAGAGCTCCGCGCAGCAGATCGCCGCGGTGCACGACCTGATGGTCTCGACCGGGGCGGTGGAATCCGTGGTGAAGGAGGTCCGGCAGCGTGCCGAGCGCGGCCGCGCGCTCCTCGCGGACGCGGTGATGCTGGGCGACGTCGGTCGCGCGGGCCTGGCCGCCCTCGCCGCGCTCGCCACCGATGTGGAGCCCTTCGCGCAGTGACGCGGCGCGCGGCGGGCGGGTCAGAGAGCGAGGGCGAGCGCCCGGCGGCGCACCTCTCCGCGCTGGCCGCGCCGCAGATGGTCGATCGGACGGCCCGGGAGGGACTCGTCCTCGGTGAACAGCCAGGTCAGCAGCTCCTCATCCTCGAATCCGCCGTCGCGGAGGATGGTGATGGTGCCGGGCAGGTGCGGGATCAGACCGTCCTCGGTCAGCATCAGCGCCGGCACCATGCGCACGACGGGGCTGCCACGGCGCAGTGCGACCAGCTGTCCGTCCTCGATCAGGCGCCGGACGCGGGAGACCTCCACGTCGAGCCGCTCGGCGACATCGGGGAGGGTGAGCCATTCGGGGATGAGGTCATCGAGGTCGTTCACGGCACCAGAGTGCCACGGGGACGCTCCTGCCCGCACCCCGCGCCGCCGCCCCATCCGGCGCAGCTCACGATCCGCACCGCGCCGCCCAGTGTGTCGGAGCCGGTTTCCGCACGCCCGGCGACCTAGATTGGCCTCGTGAGTTCGGCGACGTCGACTTCCCCCGGCATCAGCCAGCTCCTCGACGACCGCTATCGGGTCGAGGAGCTGATCGCGCGCGGCGGAATGGCGACGGTCCATCGCGGCCACGACGAACGGCTCGACCGCGTCGTGGCGCTGAAGATCATGCATCCCCATCTGGCGATGGACGAGGACTTCCGCCGCCGCTTCGCGCGCGAGGCGCGCTCCGCCGCCCGCCTGGCCCACCGCAACGTGGTCGGGGTGTTCGACCAGGGCGAGGACGAGGACCGCATCTATCTCGCCATGGAGCTGGTCGAGGGCGAGACGCTGCGGGCCCGCATCGTCGCCCAGGAGCGGCTCACGCTCCGCGAGAGCCTCGATGTCACCACCCAGGTGCTGCAGGCGCTGGTGGCCGCGCACGAGGCCGGCATCGTCCACCGCGACATCAAGCCCGAGAACATCCTCATCGATCCCGACGACCTGGTGAAGGTCGCGGACTTCGGCCTGGCCCGCGCCACCGGATCGAACAACTCCTCCGCCAGCGCGGCGCTGCTGGGGACGGTCGCCTACATCAGCCCGGAGGTGGTCACCCGCGGCCACGCCGACGAGCGCAGCGACCTGTACTCCCTCGGGATCGTGCTGTTCGAGATGCTCACCGGGCGTCAGCCCTTCCGCGGGGAGCAGCCGGTCCACATCGCCTTCCAGCACGTCCACGAGGACATCCCGGCACCCTCCTCCCTGGTCACCGGTGTCCCCCGCGAACTCGACTCGCTGGTCACCTGGGCCGCGGCGCGGCAGGTGGAGCAGCGCCCGGCGACCGCGGCGGACCTGCTGCGCGTGGTCCGGGAGCTCGCCGCGACCCTGCCCGCCGCGGTCCTCGACTCCCGGCCGCAGGTGCGGGCGATGACCGACACCTCCGACGTCCCGCGGATGACGGCGTCCCTCGCGGAGGTCGCCTCCGCGCTCGACCACGGACCGCGCGCCTTCCCCGCCGATCTGCTCGCTCCGGGCGGGGACGTCGAGCCCCCGGCCGCCGGGGAGGAGGTTGCTGCCGCCGAGGAGCCGTCGAGCGCGGACGGCGGGCCGGACGGCGCGGACGGCCCCGCCCAGGACCCTGCCCCGGCGGAGGCCGAGGGCGAGGGCGATCGACGGGTCGTGGTGCTCCGGGCGCCGCGCACTCCCAGGGGACGCCACCTCCCGCAGGGGACCCGGCGCCGGTCACGACCCATGGCGCTGCTGGCCGCACTGTGCCTCGTCGCGACCCTCGCCGTCGGAGGATGGACCGGCGGGGACTGGTACTTCAACACCGGCCCCGGCGCCGACCGGACCGTCCCGCTGGTCGTCGGCACCCCGCTCGCGGACGCCGAGGCCGCGCTCACCGCCGCCGACCTGTCCGTCAGCACCCAGGAGCAGTTCGACGACACCGTCCCGACCGGGCACGTCATCTCCGTCTCCCCCTCCACCGGCAGCAGCATCAAGAAGGGCGAGGACGTCCACGTGGTGGTCTCCAAGGGGGAGCAGACGTTCCCCGTCCCCCAGCTCGTCGGGCTCGACCTCGACAGCGCCCGCGACGAGATCGGATCGCTCGGCCTGGAGCTCGTCGAGGACGATCCGGAGTACTCCGAGACCGTGCCGAAGGGCGAGATCATCTCGCAGAGCGCCGCCGCCGACGCCCTACCCGCCGGCGGTGAGGTGCACGTGGTCGTCTCGCAGGGACGGCAGCCGATCCAGGTCCCCGATCAGCGCGGACGCGGCAGCGAGGACGCCCGCGCCGCGCTCGAGGACGCCGGCTTCACGGTCACCACCGCCACGGCGCACTCCGGGAGCGTGCCCCGCGGAGCGGTCATCTCCCAGTCCCCCGCCTCCGGGACGCTGTTCCGCGGCGACACCGTGCACATCGTCACCTCGCTCGGCCCGGAGATGGTGAAGGTGCCGGACGTGTTCCGCAAGCCCGAGGCGGAGGCGAAGGCCGCGCTCGAGGACGCCGGCTTCGCGGTCGACGTCGTCCACGACAAGGGCGATCCGGTCTTCGGGCTGGTCTACGAGCAGTCGGCCGCCGCCGGTTCGGAGCTCGAGAAGGGCTCGACGATCACCCTCAAGGTCTTCTGACCGCCGCGCAGCGGGGTCGGCAGGATCGCAGCGGGGACGGCGGGATCGGGGACGTCGAGGAGCCCGGAGGCTCAGCGGCGCGAGAGCATCTCCGCGACCAGGAACGCCAGCTCGAGGGACTGCTGGTGGTTCAGGCGCGGATCCACGAGCGTCTCGTAGCGGCGGGTGAGCCCCTCCTCGTCGATCTCACCGCTGCCGCCGAGCACCTCGGTGACGTCGTCGCCGGTGAGCTCCATGTGCAGACCGGCCGGGACGGTCCCCGCCGCCTGGTGCACCTCGAAGAAGCCGACGACCTCGTCGAGGATGTCCTCGAAGCGGCGCGTCTTGTAGCCGTTGGAGGAGGTGATGGTGTTGCCGTGCATCGGATCGGTCACCCAGGCCACCTGGGCCCCGGAGTCGCGCACCCCCTCGACCAGCGCGGGCAGGCGATCCCGGATGTTGCCGGCGCCCATGCGGGTGATGAACGTCAGCCGTCCGGGCTCGCGGTCCGGGTCGAGGCGGTCGATCAGCCGCAGGGCGTCGTCGACCGTGGCGGTGGGCCCGAGCTTGACCCCGATCGGGTTGCGCAGTCGTGCCATGAAGTCGACGTGCGCCCCGTCGAGCTGCCTGGTGCGCTCGCCGATCCACAGGAAGTGACCGGAGCAGCCGTAGATCTCACCGGTGCGCGAGTCGATGCGGGAGAGGGCCTCCTCGTAGTCCAGCAGCAGGGCCTCGTGCGAGGCGTAGAACTCCACGACCTTCAGGGCGTCGAAGTCCGCGCCGATCGCGTCCATGAAGCGCACGGCCTTGTCGATCTGACCGGCCAGCTCCTCGTAGCGGTCGTACCCGGCACCGGAGGTGAATCCCCGGTTCCAGGAGTGGACCTCGCGCAGGTCGGCGAAGCCGCCGCCGGTGAAGGCGCGCAGCAGGTTCAGGGTCGAGGCGCTGGTGGTGTACGTCCTCCACAGGCGTGCGGGATCCGGGATCCGCGACTCCGGCGTGAAGTCGAACTCGTTGACCGCATCGCCGCGGTAGGTGGGCAGGGTCTGCCCGTCCCGGGTCTCCTCGTCGGCCGAGCGCGGCTTGGCGAACTGGCCCGCCATGCGCCCCATCTTCACCACCGGCAGCGAGGCGCCGTAGGTGAGGACCGCCGCCATCTGCAGGATCGTGCGGATCTTGTTGCGGATCCGGTCCGCCGTGGAGTCCGCGAAGGTCTCCGCGCAGTCGCCGCCGGCGAGCAGGAACGCCTCGCCCCGGGCCGCGGCGGCGACGCGCTCGCGCAGCACGTCGACCTCGCCGGCGAACACCAGCGGCGGGGCCGCGCGCAGATCGTCGAAGACCTTCGCCCGCGCCGTCTCGTCGGGCCACACCGGCTGCTGCACCCGCGGATACTCGCGCCATGCACCGAGGGCCGCCAGGCCGTCATCGGCCGAGGACAGGGTGAAGGCGTGGGCGCGAGCGGGGGCGTCGGGGCTGAATTGAGTCACGCGCCCAGGGTAGCCAGTCCCGCCGGATGGGGCTGCACGATCCCATGTGACGATCGCTCAGCCCGCAGGGTCCGGCCGTGCCCCGTCGGCCTCGGCGCGCAGGCGCTGCTTCACCACGCTCGCGTACTCGTCCACCCGCTCCTGGCCGGAGAGGTCGTGGATGCTGTCCATCACGGCATCGGTGACCGCGCGCAGGACCGTCGCCTCCCCGGCGCCGGAGTTCTGCTCCAGCACGGCCTGCACGTCCACGGGCGGCCCGACGAGGGCGTGGATCCGCGGCCGACGGCGCGGGAACCAGCGCCGGCCCCGCTGCGCCTCATGGGCCCCGAGCATCGCGACCGGGATGATCGGTGCCCCCGAGGCGAGGGCGAGACGTGCCACCCCGGTCTTGCCTCGGTGCAGCCGGCCGTCGGGGCTCCGTGTCCCCTCGGGGTAGATGCCCAGCACCTCGCCGCGCTCGAGCACGGCGAGACCGGCCTCGATCGCGGCGCGGGAGGCGGTGCCGCCGCTGCGGTCCACCGGCATGACGCGGATGCCGCGCATGACCGCGGCGGCCGCCCGGTGCAGCGGGGACCGGCCGTCGAAGATGTCCGACTTGCCCAGGAAGTTCACGCTGCGACGCACCTGCCCGGGGAGGAAGACCGTGTCCGAGTAGGCCTGGTGGTTCGAGGCCAGGATCACCGGACCGTCCTGCGGGATGTGCTCGGTCCCGCTGATCGTGGGGTTCCACAGCACCCGCACCACTGCCATGACGACGGGCTTGGCGATCTCGTACAGCACGTGGGGACTCCTGTGTCGGGGCTCTGTCGAGCGGGAACGGATGAACCATCTCGGCGCAGGTGCGACGATGGACACATGGCGTTCAGCGAACTCTCCCGCCCGTGGCGCGCGCCCGGACACTCTAACCCGCGCGGCGGGCTGCTCCTGTGCCACGGCTTCACCGGGTCGCCGCAGTCGATGCGGCCGTGGGCGGAGGACCACGCCTCACGCGGCTGGGCCGTCGACCTGCCGCTGCTGCCCGGCCACGCGACCACGGAGGAGGAGCTCGCGGCGACCTCGTGGCGGGACTGGTACGGAAGCGTCCGCGAGGCCGCCCTCGCACTGTCCCGGGAGCACGGCCGGATCGCCGTGGGCGGGCTGTCGATGGGCGGTGCGCTCGCGCTCGCGCTCGCCGAGGACCCGCAGCTGCGCGGACGGCTCGCCGCCGTCGTCGCGGTGAACCCGGGGATGACGCTGCCGGCGGCGGCCGGCGCGGCGGACCTGATCGCACCGGTGCTGCGCACGCTGCCCGGCATCGGCTCGGACATCGCACGGGACGGGGTCCACGAGGAGGCCTACGCGCGCATGCCCGTGCGGGCCGTCGGGCAGCTGCATCGCCTCTTCCGCCGCACCCGCCGCGGGCTGGGCGCCGTCGAGGTGCCGCTGCTGCTGGCCACCTCGCGCGTCGACCACACCGTCCCGCCCACCGACAGCGACATCGTCGCCGCCGGGGTGCGCGGCCCCGTCGAGCGGCTCTCGCTGACGCGCAGCCACCACCTGGCGACGCTCGACCACGATGCCGAGATTCTCTTCGACGCCTCGGCACGCTTCCTCGAGCAGCATGTGCCCGTACCGGGAGGTCCACGATGAGCACCGAGCGGGGCCCGTCCCCCGAGCCGCGGGACGTCGACGCCGAGTTCGCCCGCATGCTCGAGGGCGAGGGGCTGCAGCTGCGTCCCGGCCGGGCACCGCAGGAGCCCGCCGCGCCCGAGCGGCCCGCCCCGCGGGGCGACGACGCCGCCGGCGGCGAGGACGAGGAGACGCTCTGGTCCTTCAGCGCCGACTCCCCGCCGGAGCCGCCGAGCGCGGAGTCCGTGGCCCGGTCCCGGGCGGCGCACCCGGCCGCGGGCGGGGGCGCACGGAACGGGGCGAGCTGCGGGGACGTGCCCCGGGAGCTCGACGACGACGAGGTCGTCTACGGCGACTTCGAGGAGCCGGATCCGGACCTGCCCACGCCCTCGGACGCGGCGATGTGGTCGTGGACCGCGCTGATCGGCGGGTTCGTGCTGATGCTCGTCGTCGCCGTGGTCCCCTCCCTCCCGGGACCGCTGGGCTGGCTGGGCGGCCTGGCGACGCTCGGCGGGCTGATCGCCCTGCTGCTGCGGGCACCCCGCGATCACGGCGACGAAGGCGACGACGGGGCCGAGGTCTGACCGGCTCGGCCCCGTCCGCTCGGCGCGGGGTTCAGCGCGCGAGGTCCGCCGCTCCGACGATCCCGGCCCGGTTGCCCATGCCGGCCACGACGAAGGAGGCCAGGGGACGGTGCGTGCGTGCCGTGAGGTTCGCGGCATAGGCCTCCCGCGCCGGACCCAGCAGCAGGTCCCCGGCCTCGGCGACCCCGCCGCCGACGACGAACACCTCCGGGTCCAGCAGCGAGGCGATCGAGGCCAGACCCCGTCCCAGCCAGGTGCCGATCTCGGCGATCAGCTCCTGGGAGCCCGGGTCCCCCTGCTGGGCGAGCCGGGTGATCAGCGGTCCGTCGATCTCCCGCTTGCTGCCGCCGGCGGCCTGCAGCAGCGGGCTCATCAGCGGATCGCCCGTCGCGGCCCGTCGCTTCGCGGTGCGCACCAGCGCGGTCCCCGCGGTGTACTGCTCGAGGCAGCCGCGTCGGCCGCAGCCGCACCACTGGCCGTCGGGGACCGCGGTGACGTGCGCGATCTCAC
>CAZHSL010000105.1:0-7653 GCA_964535185.1 uncultured Corynebacterium sp. | reverse complement strand
TCCGGTCCTCGCTGCGGAACACCCGCCGCGCGCTCCACCAGCGGCACACCCGCTGGCCCTCCACCGCGCCGAGCGCATCGGTGGGGAAGCGCACCGCATCGTTCTGGTACGCCTTGAGGATCGTGCCGGAGGAGTGCACCTTCAGGAAGTGCACGGGGATCCCGAGGTGGTGGGTGGCCAGGTTCGTGAAGCGGTGCGCGGCCATCTCGTAGCTCACCGCGAACTCGTCCCGCAGGTCCTCGACGCTCAGCTCCCGCTGCGCCTTCGCGTCCTGGAGGAAGTCCAGCGCCCCGCCCTCGGGCAGCAGCAGCGCGCAGGCCAGGTAGTTCGTCTCCACCCGCTGGCGCAGCAGCTCGCCGTAGTCCGCGGGCTCGCCCTTGCCCAGCACGTGCGCGGCGATCGCCTGCAGCACCGTGGAGCGCGGATCCGAGGTGGGCCGGCCCAGCGGCAGGTAGATCCGCATGTGCTCCGAATCCGTGATCGACCTGGTCGAATGGGGCAGGTCCGGCACCGAGTGGAGGGAGAAGCCGAGCTTCGCCGCGAGCGTGGACACCTTGGACTGCGAGAGCGGCCCGCCCCGGTGCCCGATCTGCGCGAGCAGGTCCTGCGCCACCTCCTCGAGCGCGGCGTCGTAGTTGCCCGCCCGGGACTGCTCCTCCCGCAGCTGCCCGTTGACCCGCCGCGCCTCCTCGGGCGTGGCGGCACGCTCCTCGTGCAGCCGCCGCAGCTCCTCGTGCAGCGCCAGGACGGTCTCGATCGCCGCATCGGAGAGGGATCTGCGCACCGGCAGCTCGGGCAGCGAGAGGCTCTGGTACAGCGCCCCCGCCTGCGCCTTCTCGAGCGCGATCTCGAGCGCGGCCCGACGGTTCGGCGGCTCGGCCTCCAGCAGGTCGTCCACCCCCACCTCGAGGGCGCGGGCGATGCGGCGCAGCTCGCCGAGCTTCAGCTCGCGTCGGCCGTTCTCGATCACCGACAGCTGCGAGGGCGCGCGGCCCACCGCTGCGGCGAGCTCGGCCAGGGACAGGCCCCGCTGCTGCCGACGGGCGCGGATCCGCCGACCGATCAGCAGCGGATCGAAGGAGTCGTCGTCGGGAAGAGCCGTCCGGGGGGATGCCGCCTCGTCGTGAACCATGCGGACACGGTGCCACAGAAAAGTTCTGCGCGGCAGAAATATCGGAGAAGTTCTGCGGATCCGGGGGTTCCGACGGGCTTGCGGGGCCCGCAGAGTGTGACCACTCGATGAAGTTCGTCGAGGCCACCACCGCCCATCGCACCACCCGAGGAGCCGACGATGACCACCCCCGACCGCCCCACCACCCCGTCCGGCACGCCCCGCCCCGGGGACCAGACCCTCACCGCCCAGGAGCTCGCCCGCGACTGGGAGATCGACCCCCGCTGGCGCGGCGTGCGCCGCGACCACACGGCCGAGGACGTCATCGCGCTGACCGGCCCGGTCCGCGAGGAGCGCACCCTGGCCCGCCGCGGCGCGGAGACGCTGTGGGATCTCATCGAGGAGAACACCTCCGATCCCGAGCACTGGGTGCGGGCCCTCGGCGCCCTGACCGGCAACCAGGCCGTCCAGCAGGTGCGCGCCGGGCTGCAGGCCATCTACCTCTCCGGCTGGCAGGTCGCGGCCGACGCGAACCTCTCCGGCAAGACCTACCCCGACCAGTCGCTGTACCCGGTCAACTCCGTGCCCGCCGTGGTGCGGCGCATCAACAACGCCCTGCAGCGCGCCGCCCAGATCGAGTTCGCCGAGACCGGCACCACCAGCCGCGAGTGGATGGCCCCGATCGTCGCCGACGCGGAGGCGGGCTTCGGCGGCCCGCTGAACGCCTACGAGCTGATGCACGCGATGATCGAGGCCGGCGCCGCGGGCGTCCACTGGGAGGACCAGCTGGCCAGCGAGAAGAAGTGCGGCCACATGGGCGGGAAGGTCCTGGTGCCCACCTCGCAGCACGTGCGCACCCTCAGCGCCGCCCGGCTCGCAGCGGACGTCGCCGGCGCGCCCACCGTGATCATCGCCCGCACCGACGCGCTCGCCGCGAACCTGCTCACCAGCGACATCGACGAGCGCGACCGGCGCTTCCTCACCGGGGAGCGCACGGCGGAGGGCTTCTACGAGGTCACGCCCGGGCTCGAGCCGGTGATCGCCCGCGGCCTGGCCTACGCGGAGTACGCCGACCTGCTGTGGGTCGAGTCCTCCGAGCCGGACCTCGAGCTGGCCCGCACCTTCGCCGAGCGGATCCACCGCGACTTCCCCGAGCAGAAGCTCGCCTACAACTGCTCGCCCAGCTTCAACTGGAAGCGCCACCTGGACGATGACCAGATCGCCCGCTTCCAGCGCGAGCTGTCCGCGATGGGCTACGCCTTCCAGTTCATCACCCTGGCCGGCTTCCACTCGCTGAACCACGGCATGTTCGAGCTCGCCTCCGACTACCGCGAGCGGCAGATGAGCGCCTACGTCGAGCTGCAGGAGGCGGAGTTCGCCGCCGCCGAGCGCGGCTTCACCGCCCACAGGCACCAGGCCGAGGTGGGCACCGGGTACTTCGACCGGGTCGCCACCGCCCTGAACCCCAGCTCGAGCACCCTCGCGCTCGTCGGCTCCACCGAGACGGCGCAGTTCTGAACCGCGCCGCCCCGGGCGGCGCCGCCGCCTCCCACGTACCGGCCCGCGCCCCGCCGTCGGCCCCACCGCCACATCCCCGAAGGAGCAGCACCATGACACTCACCCAGCACCAGCGACCCACCGCCGGCACCCGACCCGCGCCCTCCGCCCCGGCCGGCGCGTCCCCGAGCTGGATCGAGCAGCTCGGCCCGAGCGAGCACCGCTTCGAGGAGATCCTCACCCCCGAGGCGCTGAGCTTCCTCGCCCTCCTGCACGACCGCTTCGCCTCCCGGCGCTCCCAGCTGCTGACCGCCCGGGCCATGCGGCGCGAGGCGATCTCCGGCGGCGCGATGTTCGACTTCCTGCCCGAGACCGCCGCGCTCCGCGACGACCCGACCTGGCGCGTGGCCGGCGCCGGCCCCGGCCTCGAGGACCGCCGGGTCGAGATCACCGGCCCCACCGACAGGAAGATGACCGTCAACGCGATGAACTCCGGGGCGGACGTGTGGCTCGCCGACGGGGAGGATGCCCTCAGCCCCACCTGGACCAACGTCATCACCGGGCAGCTGAACCTCCACGACGCGATCCGTCGGCGGATCGACTTCGTCACCGACGAGGGCAAGGAGTACCGGCTGGGGGAGCGCACGCCCACCATCGTGTTCCGGCCCCGCGGCTGGCACCTGCCCGAGCAGCAGCTGCGCTACCAGCGGGCCGACGGCCGCTCCTGCCGCGCCTCCGCCTCGCTCGTGGACGCCGGGCTGTACCTGTTCCACAACGCCCGCGAGCTGATCGCCCGCGGCACCGGTCCCTACCTCTACCTGCCGAAGCTCGAATCGCACCACGAGGCGCGGCTGTGGGACGAGATGTTCACCCTCACCGAGCAGCACCTGGGCCTCGATCACGGCACCATCCGTGCCACCGTGCTCATCGAGACCCTGCCCGCCGCCTTCGAGATGGACGAGATCCTCTACGAGCTGCGCGACCACTGCGCGGGGCTGAACGCCGGCCGCTGGGACTACCTGTTCTCCGTGATCAAGCAGTTCCGGGACCGGGGCCGCAGCCGGGTCCTGCCCGACCGGGACCAGCTGACCATGACGGTCCCGTTCATGCGCGCCTACACCGAGCTGCTGGTGCGCACCTGCCACCGGCGGGGAGCCCACGCGATCGGCGGGATGAGCGCCTTCATCCCCGACCGGCGGAACCCCGAGGTCACCGAGAACGCCATCGCGAAGGTGCGCGAGGACAAGTCGCGCGAGGCGGCCGACGGCTTCGACGGCACCTGGGTCGCCCACCCCGACCTGATCCCCACGGCCCGCGCCGAGTTCGACGCCGTGCTCGGGGAGCGGCCCCACCAGCTGGAGCGGCTGCGGGAGGACGTGCAGGTCACCGCCGGCGACCTGCTGGACACACGGATCGAGGGAGGGCGGATCACCGCCGCCGGCATCCGCCAGAACATCCGCGTGGCGCTGCGCTACCTCGACTCCTGGCTGAGAGGCCGGGGCGCGGCGGCGATCGACGGCCTCATGGAGGACGCCGCGACCGCCGAGATCTCCCGCTCCCAGCTGTGGCAGTGGATCAACCAGGGGATGCTCACCGAGGAGGGCATGCCGATCGTCAGGGAGCGGGTCGAGTACCTCATCGACCGCTGCGCCGAGGAGCTCGGCGACGCCCCGGGCAGCCGGATCCCCGACGCGGCCGAGCTGCTCAAGGAGGCGGTGCTGGGCGAGGAGTTCCCGGCCTTCCTCACCACCGCGGCGTACGAGCGCCACCTGCGCTGAGGTGGGGCTCCGAGCCGCGCCGGCCCGGCGACCCGCTGCGGATGTCACCGCACGGGTCGTCGGGCCGGCGGTGCGCCCGGCCGCGGACGGCCGCCGCGTCAGCCGGAGTTCAGCCGCGCGGCCCGGCGCAGCAGGTGGTCGCGCTCCGCAATGCTGGCGGCCGTGCGCGCCGCCTCGGCGTACCGGCGTGCGGCGAGAGCGGTGTCCCCGTCGGCCTCGTGCAGGTGGGCGGCCACCGCCGCATACCGCGGCAGCGACTCGTCGACCTCTGCGAGCGCGGCCAGACCGGCCCGCGGCCCCTCGGCCTCGCCGACGGCCACCACCCGGTTCAGCCGGGCGATCGGGCTGCCCGTGAGCGCCACCAGCTCGTCGTACCACTCGAGGATCTGCGGCCAGTCGGTCTCCTCCGCGAGCGGTGCATCCGCGTGCAGCGCGGCGATCGCGGCCTGCGCCTGGAACTCCCCGAGACGGTCCCGGCCCAGCGCGGCCTGCAGGATGGCGATGCCCTCGGCGATCAGCGCCGTGTCCCAGCGGGTGCGGTCCTGCTCCTCGAGCGGCACCAGGGCGCCGTGGTCCGTGAACCGCGCCGAGCGCCGAGCGTGATGCAGCAGCATCAGCGCCAACAGGCCTTCCACCTCGGGGTGCGCGATCACGGCCCGCAGCTGCCGGGCGAGGCGGATCGCCTCCGCGGCGAGGTCCACGTCCCCCGAGTAGCCCTCGTTGAAGATCAGGTAGAGCACCCGCAGCACGGTGGCGACGTCGCCGGGGCGGTCGAGCCGCTGCTCGGCCAGGGTGCGCTTGGCCCGGGAGATGCGCTGGGCCATGGTCGCCTCCGGCACCAGGTACGCCTGCGCGATCTGCGCGGTGGTGAGCCCGCCGACGGCCCGCAGCGTGAGCGCGACCGCCGAGGCCGGGGTCAGCGACGGGTGCGCGCACAGGAAGAACAGCTGCAGCGAGTCGTCGGCGTCGGCGACCGGTCCGGGAGCGGGCTCGTGCTCGAGGTGCTCCTCCCGGCGCCGGCGGGCGTCCTCCGCCCGCACCTGGTCGAGGAACTTCCGCCACGCCACGGTGACCAGCCAGGCCTGCGGATCCCTGGGCGTCCCCTCCTCCCAGGCCGAGAGCGCCGCGACCAGCGCCTCCTGCACGGCGTCCTCCGCCGCCGCGAAGTCTGCGCCGCGGCGGCGGAGGACGCCGATCACTGCGGGCACCAGCTCCCGCAGCCGGGCCTCGTTCATCCCGTGGTCGGAGGGGTCACGCCGTAGAAGGGACGCAGCTCGAGCCACTCGTGGATCGGGGCGCCGTCCTTGCCGGGTGCGGCCGAGAGCTCACCGGCGAGCTCGATCGCTCGCTCGGGGCTCTCCACGTCGATGACCATCCACCCGGCGATGAGGTCCTTGGTCTCCGCGAACGGGCCGTCGGTGACCGGGGGCCGTCCCTCCCCGTCGAAGCGCACCCAGAGGCCCTCGGGGGACAGAGCCTGGGAGTCGACGTACTCGCCGGAGCGGGTGAGCCGTTCCGCGAAGTCGTTCATGTACGCCAGGTGGGCGTCGACCTCCTCGGGGCTCCACCGGTCCATGGGCACGTCGTTCACCCCGGCGGGAGCGCCGCGGTAGTGCTTCAGCAGCAGGTACTTGGCCATGAGATCTCTCCTTCGAGCGGTGCGGCCCATTGTGGCCGCGTGCACCCCAGGGACGGAACCGGCCGACGGTTCTCGACATCGTGCGGGAGAACGTCCCGCAGCGCTCAGGAGCGCTCGTGCTCCTCGAGCACCTCGTCGAGGATCTCCGCGGTGTCGTGCAGCCGGGCGATCTCCCGTGAGAGCCGCTCGCGGTGCGCGCGCAGCGCGGTGAGGGAGGCGGTGGTCTCGCGCAGCCCCAGCAGCGCCGGCATCACCGGCGCGATCTCGGTGCTGGACAGCCCCGCGGCGAACAGCCGCTGCACCAGCAGCACCCGGTCCACCGCCTCGGCGTCGAAGCGCCGGTGCCCGGCGGGGGTGCGGTGCGGGGTGAGAAGGCCCTGCTCCTCGTAGTAGCGCAGGGAGCGCGGGCTCACACCGGTGCGAGAGGACAGCTCGCCGATGCTCAGCGCGCCCGCCCGCTCGGACGTCACACGGGTGTCAACAGCGGTCATGACCGCACTGTACGGTCCGGACCGTGCAGATCAGCGCAGGTCAGGGGCGTGTCGCCGATGCTGACACCCGTGTGAGGGGGCGGGAGGTGCTCAGGCCAGGGGGTTGGGCTGCGGCGGCAGGGCCTCGACGATCGGGTGGTCCTTGTCGATCACGCCCATCTTCGCCGCCCCTCCCGGGGCGCCCAGGTCGTCGAAGAAGTCGACGTTGGCGTCGTAGTACTCCGCCCACTGGTCCGGGGTGTCGTCCTCGTAGAAGATCGCCTCGACCGGGCAGACGGGCTCGCAGGCGCCGCAGTCCACGCATTCGTCCGGTTGGATGTAGAGCATCCGGTTGCCCTCGTAGATGCAGTCCACCGGGCATTCGTCCACGCAGGCGCGGTCCTTCACGTCCACGCACGGCAGAGCGATCACGTAGGTCATGGGGTGGTCCTTCCTGTGGCGTCTGCCAGGAGCGTAGGATCTCAAGTGCACTTGAGGTCAACACGTCAGGAGGACCGTGAACGCCCCGCACGAGCCGGACGACCTGATGACCATCGGCGAGATGAGCGCCCGCACCGGCGTGGCCGCCTCCGCCCTGCGCTACTACGAGGAGCTCGGCCTGGTCAGCTCCGTGCGCACCGGCGGCAACCAGCGCCGCTATCCGCGCCACATGCTGCGCCGGGTCTCGCTGATCGCCGTGGCCAAGCGGCTGGGCATGCCGCTGTCCGACGTGAAGGAGGCGTTCGGCGAGGTCCCGATGGAGTACACGCCCTCGCACGCCGACTGGCAGAAGGCCTCGAGGCGCTGGAAGAGAAAGCTCGAGGAGCGCCGCCGCGCGATCGAACGGCTCGAGCACGAGCTCACCGGCTGCATCGGCTGCGGGTGCCTGTCGCTCAAGGCCTGCGCCCTGCTGAACCCCGATGACGCCCTCGCCGCGACCGGTGCCGGCCCGCGGCGCCTCGAGGACGTCGTCGAGGACGGGGACGGCGCCGGTGACGATCTGTGACCGCCCGCATTGACCTCAAGCGCACATGAAGTTCTATGGTCGCGACATACGCCTGACATGTACCCCGCGTACCCCCACGAAAGGACCGATGATGGCTGAGTACACGCTTCCTGATCTCGATTACGACTACGGGGCGCTGGATCCCTCGATCT
>CAZHSL010000104.1:0-7660 GCA_964535185.1 uncultured Corynebacterium sp. | reverse complement strand
GGGGCCAGGTGCGCATGGAGGGCAAGGAGTACGTCATGCGCGACGGGGACGTGGTGGAGTTCCGCTTCAACGTGTGACTAGTGCCCGTCGACGGACACAGCCCTGGTCGTTTCGGCACGAGGCGGCTCGGGCGGTGTCCGTATCAGGGGCGTGCCACAGTGCCTGGTGCGCTCACTGCGGTGGCGCTATCATGATTGATAGCAGAGGAGGTGATCGCTGATGTCATCCATCATCGTCCGCGGGCTCGACGACGCAGTGAAGCAGCGGCTCGCCACGCAGGCGAAGGAGCACGGTCGTTCCATGGAGGCGGAGGTTCGCGACATCCTGACGAAGGCGGCCCGACGGCCGCACATCGGGATGGCGCTGCTGTCTGCCGCGCAGGACGTCGGCGGAGTCGAAGACCTGCAGGTCCCGGCGCGTGACGACGTCGCGCGGGCGGCGGACTTCGAGTGATCGTCCTCGACACGAACGTCATCTCAGAGATCTTCCGGCCGTCGCCGGAGGCACATGTAGTGGATTGGCTCGCGTCGTTGACGGGGGATGTCGCGATCACGTCCGTCACGCTCGCGGAGCTGTTGGCGGGTCTCCGGCGACTCCCCGACGGTCGACGCAGGGATAAGTTGACGAGGCGCGTCGAAGCCGCTCTCGAGCCGTATCGAGGGAGTCGCTCGGTGCTGCCGTTCGACGACCTGGCGGCCGACCGCTATGCCGATGTGCTCGTGGCTCGGGAGAGCGTGGGGGCACCTATCAGCACGGCCGACGCGCAGATCGCCGCGATCTGCCTGGCGCAAGGAGCGATCTGTGCGACGCGCAATGTGAAGGACTTCGCGTACACCGGCGTCGAGCTGGTCGACCCGTGGATCGTGAAGGGATGACGCCGGATGGTGTGGCGTATCTCCGCCCGCTTCGGCACGACGATGCGCCTCCCGTTATGCCGCGTTCGCCCCGAACACCGATATGCAGCGTCAAGGGGATGTCTCGACGATCCAGGATGCGGAACGTTACGTGTCGCATCTGCTTGATGGAGCCTCGACGCAACGGCCGTGGGCGCCTGCCGCTGCCGCTGCCGATCCAGCCGCTCTCCGAAGACCGGCGCACGCTGATCGCCGGAGTCCGCGACGAGCTGGGACTTATGTGACGTCCCGCGACGACAGCCGCGGGGTCGCGACGCGTGTTGGCGGGCTCCTGGTCGGCGTGCATGTCGAGAATCAGTCGGCGCGCGGTGGGCGACCCGTCCGCGGCCTCGGCCGGCCCAGCGCGATGATCGCGTCCATCGCGCGGTCGAGGTGCGGCGCCAGGCCACGTTCGGTGCTTCCTGAACCGAGGAACATCTCCTGGGCCGCGATCAGGCAGCCGAACGCGGCAGCCGCCAGCGCACGAGAAGCCGGATCGTCCGGCGGGTACGGAGTGCTGGTCGCGGCGGCACGGTCGATGAGGACTTCGCTCGCCCTGACCTGGGCGTCGTGCAAAGTCCGCAGATAGACCGACAACAGCTCGGGTGTCTCGAAGATCATCCGTTGCACCTGGTAGCTGTCGAGGCCTCCGTTCGAGGTGGCGGCATCGAACATGTGTCGCAGAGAGTCCCATGCCGGCTCGTCGGCGGGTCGTGCCTCGAGGGCGGTCATCATGTCGTCGACGCCACGTCCGAACTTCCCCACCACGATGTCCTGCTTGGTCGGGAAGTAGCGAAAGACGCTGCGTTGCGATATTCCCACGGCGTCGGCGATGTGGTCGGTCGTCGTCGCGTCGTAGCCGTGCTCGAGGAAGAGCTGCACCGCGACGCTCGTGATGTCGTCGCGGATCACCTCTCGGGTGCGTTCGCGAAGCGCCGACTTCTTCTCGGTCATCCGCCCAGTCTACGCCCACTGCCACCAGTGGCAGTGACTGACAGCCGAGGACGCCGACCTGGCTGCTCGGCTGTGGCGCCGGTCCGAGGAGTACATAGCGGTGGGTCGCGGCGGCCGGACGAGCTCCTCGCGCTGACCTCGGAGCGTCTCGCGCTTCTCGGGCGGGTACGGTGCCAGCGTCGTTCGCGATGTCGATCGCACCGGTCGCGTCGGCGATCCCCGACAGCACCCCCGGTCCGTGCCGCGGTGACCGGCGCATGCCCGGCGGGGCAGCGCCGGCCACCGGGGGCATCAGCTAGCGGGCTTCGGCGGCCGCGGCGAGCGGGTCGAGGGCTGCCATGTCAGAGGTCGAGAGGCTCACTTCGCCGGCGGCGACATTCTCGGCAAGATGCCCCAAGCTGCCGGTACCCGGGATGAGCAGGGCGTTCGAGGCGTGTGCGAGCACCCATGCGAGGCTGACCTGCGCGGGTGTGGCTCCGGCGCGTGCGGCGACCTCCTGGACCACAGGATGGTCGGCGGGCGAGGGGATATGCTCGAAGGCCGATCCCAGCGGGGCGAACGGCACCCAGGCGATGTCGTGCCTCCAGCACATCTCTACAAGCGCCTCGTCCCGGCGGTCGAGGACGCTGTAGAAGTTCTGGACGCACACGATCCCCGCCGGCAGCGCGGCCTGCAGCTCGGCGGCGCTGACATTGCTGAGGCCGATGGCACCGATCTTTCCCTCGTCGCGCAGGGCCATGAGTTCGGCGAGCTGGTCGTCGAGGGTCACGACATCACGGCCCTCGTCCACGAATCCCGGCCCGGTGTCCATTCGACGCAGGTTCACTGCGGTGATGCGCTCGATGCCGAGATCCCGCAGATCATCTTCCACGCCGCTGCGCAGTTCCTGCGGACGTTGCGCCGGAACCGTCGTCGGCGTGTGGCCGGCGGCGTATCGGGCACCCACCTTGCTGACCAGTGCGAGGCCGCTCGGGTACGGCGCGAGCGCCGAGCGGATGAGCCGGTTGACCGTGCCGTTGCCGTAGAAGGATGCGGTGTCGATGTGGTTGACGCCGAGTTCCGCGGCGCGGCGCAGGATGGCGTGCGCCGTGGCCTCATCGGCGTGCGCCAGCTGCATCGCTCCGTATCCGATGCGGGCGACCGGGTGGTCTCCCAGGTTCGCCGTACCCCCGGGGGAGAGCTGTACTGCTTCCGGTTCTTGTGTCATGGTGCTTCCTTTCGCATGGTGCAGGCCGATCAACAGATCGTTTCTCCTCGCCCTCGCCCCTCGAACGCAGGCCCATGGCCGTCCAATTCGTCGTGAGGGCTGATTCGGTTCACGGTCTCCCGGCCTCGAGGATCCGGGCGGTGTAGGGATTCAGCTCGATCGGCCGGTCCTCCCCGATGATCACGGTGCCGCCGAGGTAGGCCAGCCGGCGTCCGATCACGTAGTTGGGCTCGAGGGCGAAGCTCATCCCGGGTTCGAGCCGCATGTCGGCGCTCATGGTCGGGCTGTGGTCGGGCTCCGAGGGGTACGCGTCGGCGGCTGCCATGCGGCGGCTGGTCTCGCGAGGGAACCCACCTGCCGCGATCATCGGATTCAGAGTGTGGATGCTGGGTCCGAACTCCCATCCCCCAGCGTCGGCGTACGGCGCCCGGAGGTCCTCCACCGCCTCGCCGAAGCTGCGGCCGGGACGCAGCGCCTCCAGCGCGGTGTCGTAGACCGCTCTGGCGACGTCCGCGGCGCGGAGCAGGTCCGGATGCGGTGCGCCGAGGCTGATGGTGACCTGGTGCTGGCTGTGGCGGCCGCCGACGTTGCTGAACACCTCCGCGGAGATGATGTCGCCCTCGGCCAGGGTGCGCGGAGTCTGAGGTCGGTAGCTCCACGGCGGGAGCCCGGAGGCCAGCGGGTCGGGTCCTGACCAGAAATGCATGGCCGCGGGTGTGGTTCCCCGGGCATAGCCGGCTGCCATCCCCGCCGCGTACACCTCGCTCTCCGGCACACCGGCCGCAGCAGTCTCGACCATGGCCCGAGCCATCGCATCGCCAATCTCGGCCGAGCGGCGGAGGACGGCGATCTCCTCGGCACCCAGCGGCAGGATCAGTCGGGACAGCGCCATCCCCACGGGTGTGAACTCGATGTCGGGGAACTCGCGGAGCAGCGGGTTCCACAGGCCGTACGGGATGATCCCCTCGGGATGCCATGGTGGGTAGGGCTCGAGCCCGATGACGCCGATCCTCGCTCGAGCGAGCCCGAGCTCGTGCAGGGTGCGGGCGACTGCCGTGGAGTCCCGGGGCATCCGCAGATTCTCCGGCGCTACCCACATCGCCTCGCCCCGGCGTGCGGATTCGCGGTGGTCCTTGGTGAACATCTCCATGGGAAGCAGCACGATCGGGTCGCCATCGCGGGGGAGGATCACCGTCGTGCCTGCACGAGCGTTGGTGATCCACGCGTCGTAGGCGAACGGTGCGGGCCCGGCATCCTCGTGCTCGCCGACGACGAGCATCGCGTCGAACCCCTCGCGACGCATGAAGGCACGCAGCAGGTCCCAGCGACGGTTGCGCTCGGCCATCGAATAGGTCGGCACGGGGGAGTCACTCATCATCGATCCCTTCAGAGCTCGTGGAGTCGTCGTCACCACGGGACGACGCCGTGGCGGTCGCGGTACGCCCGATTGGGTCCGGGGGAGGCGACGGCGAGCTCGACGATGGCGTCGGTGCCCTCGGTGACCGTCTGGCTGCCCTGGTGATGATTGAGGTCGGTCGCGGTGAAGCCGGGATCGGCCATGTTGAACCGGACGTCGGGGATGCCATTTGCGTACTGCACGGTCAGCATGTTCAGCGCCGACTTCGAGACGGGATACAGCAGGTGGCCCACCTGGGCTTCCAGGCGGGAAGGATCTGTCGCGACCGTCAGCGACCCCGCGCCGCTGGAGACCATCACCACCCGCGGGTCCTCCGCGGCTCGCAGCAGGGGGAGGAACGCATGGGTGACGCGGACGGGCCCGAGCACGTTGACCCGGAAGACCGGGATCAGGTGCTGCGGCAGGGTGGTCTCCGGGGTGAGGAGATCGTCCAGTGGGCCGACGCTCTCGCCGGTGATACCCGCGTTGTTGATCAGGACGTCCAGGTGATCGGTGTGCGCGCCGAGGGCTGTGACGGCGGCTTCCACGGACTCGTCGGAGGTGACGTCGAGGGGGATGAAGGTGACGTCGGCCCCGCCGGCGGCGAGGGCCTCGGCGGCCGCTCGGCCGCGTGCCTCGTCCCGTGCGCCGAGGAAGACGTGCCAGCCGAGATCGCCGAGGCGCCGGGCCGTCTCGTAGCCCAGGCCCTTGTTGGCGCCGGTGATCAGAACCGTGGTGGTGTGATTGTTCGGTGCATCCGATGATGTGTTCATGCCACGACTGTGCTCGCCGGCCGTCATGCCATCCAGGCAGTCCTGAGAGTAGGAGCGCCGCTACCACCGTCGCGGATGCGGGAACCGAGGAGGGCTGCCTGCGAGACTGGGACGATGGACCGTGCTGAACTCGCCAAGATCCTCACGTCTGCTCGGGCCCGTCTCGCCCCGCAGGACGTCGGGCTCCCGTCCGGTCCCCGCCGGCGTGTCAGCGGCCTGCGGCGTGAAGAGGTGGCGCAGCTGGCCGGGGTG
Organism: uncultured Corynebacterium sp.; assembly: GCA_964535185.1. Taxonomy (GTDB): domain Bacteria; phylum Actinomycetota; class Actinomycetes; order Actinomycetales; family Dermabacteraceae; genus Brachybacterium. The sequence continues at coordinate 2,185 of CAZHSL010000104.1, read as the reverse complement.
AGCGTCGAATACGTGGTGCGTCTCGAACAGGGTCGCGCGTCCCGCCCGTCGGATCAGGTCCTGGAATCCCTCACCTCCGCACTTCGGCTCGAGCACGACGAACGCGACCTGGTCTTCCGCCTCGCCGGCAGCGCTCCGCCGCTCGCCGACCGGGTCGAGATGTCCGTGCGGCCGAGCATGCTCCGGCTCCTGCGGCGCGTCACCGACCTGCCGGCGATGGTGACCTCGGCGAAGGGCGACGTGTTGGCGCAGAACCCGATGGGCCGCGCATTGCTCGGGGACCTGCAGCGGCCGCCTGAAGGTCGACCCAACCTCATCTGGCAGCGATTCCTCGGGACCGCGGCCGATCGTGTGGCGCTCACGCGGCACGAGGACGAGGTCACGGCGCAGCAGTTCGTCGCACAGCTGCGCACGGCCCTGTCGCGGTATCCGGGCGACCCGGACCTCCGGGGCCTGATCGACGAACTCGTCAGCGGCAGCGAGCGCTTCTGGAGCTTGTGGGAGGCGGGGCGCTCCTCGATGCGGCGCTCCCTGACCAAGACCGTCGCCCACCCGGACCTCGGGACGCTCGAGCTGGACTGCGACACCCTGCTGCTGCCGGATACGGACCAGTCGATGATCGTCTTCTCCGCCGAGGACGGGACGTGCGAGGCCGAAGCCCTCGAGCGGCTGCGCCCGTGCGGACAGGGACTCAGGCCTGCGGGGCCGGGGGCTCGCTGCTAGGATCTGCAGCATGTCAGCCGCTTCGTGCCCGGCCGCTTGCGCGGCAGTGACCAGGACGTCCCGCTAGCGGCGGGACGTCCGGCTCACAGCAAGACCTCACCTGGAACGTCCAGTCGCTTCGTAGTCCCTTCGGAGCGGCCCTTCGTGCTGCTCGAGACTCTTCACAGCGACGGAGCAACAGATGCTTTCAGGCATTTCCTCGTCTTCCCGCGGGCTCAGCCCCGCCCCTGTGGGCACATGGCTCGTGCTGGCCGCGATGTCCATGCTGCAGTTCTTCATCGCGGTCGATGTGACCGTGGTCAACATCGCACTGCCCTCGATCGGCGCGGACCTCGGCGTCGAGGGCCACGCCTTGACGTGGGTCGTGGTCGGCTACACCATCACCGGCGGCGGGCTGCTGATGCTCGGCGGCCGGCTCGGAGACCTGCTCGGCCGCCGCCGTACGCTGCTGGTCGGAACAGCTCTCTTCGGTGCCGCGTCCCTTCTGGCGGGTCTGGCCCCGTCCTTCCCTGTTCTGGTGGCCGCGCGCCTGCTCCAAGGTGTTGGTGAGGCCGTCGCGCTGCCCGCGGCGATGGCGACCATCGTGCTGCTGTTTCCCGAGGGGCCGTGACGGTCGCGTGCACTGAGCGTCTGGGCCGCAGTGGCCAGCTGCGGCCTGGTGCTCGGGTTCGCCCTCTCCGGGGTCATCACCGCTCACCTCGGGTGGCGCTGGATCTTCCTGATCTCGGTGCCGTTCATCGTGGTCGTGATCGCCGCGGCGCTCGTCCTGGTCCCGGCCGATCGGTCCGCACCCCAGGAGCGGTCCCGCCTGGACCTGCCGGGCTCGGTGCTGCTGACGGCGTGTCCGCTGCTGTTCGTGTTCGCCGCGATCGAGGCGGGCGAGTCGAGGACATCGCCGTGGCTGAGCGTGGCGGCGCTGGTCGGGGCCGTGCTCGCAGCTGTCGGGTTCGTGCGGGTCGAGTCGAGGTCGCCGAACCCCCTGGTGCCGCTGGCCTTCTTCGCGGACCGCGCCCGGGTGCGGGCGAACCTGACCACGATGCTGCTCAGCGGGGCGTTGTCGACGTCGTTCCTGCTGTTCACCTTCTACCTGCAGGACAGGCTCGGGATCGGTCCGCTGGGGGCAGGTCTGACGATGCTGCCCCTGGCCGTGGCGCTGATCGCGGCATCAGTGCTCGTGCCTCGGCTGCTCGGGCGCTGGGGCGCACGCGCGTGCGTGGTGATCGGGCTCGCCGCCGCAGCGTCGGCGATGACCGTGGTGGCATGCGTGGCCGTTCTCGGCGGCGGCGCGATATGGCTGCTTCCGGCGATGCTGCTGATCACCGCGGGCATGGGTTTCGGAATCGTGGGTTTGCAGTACATCGCGGTCAGCGGGACCACGGACGAGGACGCCGGGATCGCCTCCGGTGTCGAGGGGTTGCGTGGTCATTATCCCACCTCCTTGGTGAGGGCCAGGAAGACGTCT
>CAZHSL010000103.1:0-7694 GCA_964535185.1 uncultured Corynebacterium sp. | reverse complement strand
CAAGATCCGCCACTGGTTCTCGAAGGAGCGCCGCGAGGAGGCGCTCGAGAAGGGCAGGGAGGAGCTCGCCAAGGCGCTGCGCCGGCAGGACCTGCCCATGCGGCGTCTGCTCACCCACGATACCCTCGCCACGGTCGCGGACGACCTGAACCAGCCCTCGGTCGATGCGCTCTACACCTCGATCGGCGAGGGCCACACCGGGGCGCAGAACGTCGTCGAGAAGCTGCGGGCCTCCTTCGGCGGCACCGTCGGCGCGGAGGAGGACCTGGCCGAGATCACCATGCCCTCGCGCGTGCGCTCGCGCGCCGGGCGCGAGGAGCGGCACGCCTCGGAGACCGACCAGGGCGTCATCGTCGACGGCCACGCCGATCTCTGGGTCAAGCTCGCCAAGTGCTGCGCACCGGTGCCAGGGGACCCGATCGTCGGCTTCATCACGCGCGGCTCCGGCATCTCCGTCCACCACAAGACCTGCACCAACGCCATCCAGCTGCAGGAGCAGCAGCCCGATCGCATGGTCGACGTCTCCTGGTCCGGCCGTCACAGCACGGCCTACCTCGTGCACATCAAGATCGAGGCGCTGGACCGCCCGCGGCTGCTCACCGACATCGCCCTGGTCATCTCCGAGCAGCAGGTGAACCTGCACTCCGCCTCGGCGCAGTCCAACAGCGATCGTCTGGCCACCAGCTTCTTCTCCTTCGAGCTGGCCGACCCCTCGCACCTGCAGTCCGTCCTCTCGCACGTGCGGCGGATCGAGGGCGTCTACGACGTCTACCGGGTCACGGCCGACGGCAAGCCGGTGGGCGCGGCGGCTCCGCTGTCCCGGAGCTGACCGCCCAGCAGCAGCTGCTCGAGTCGCCCCCGGGCCGACTGCACGCCCGGATGCCGATGCATCCGCTGCAGGCGGGAGCGGATCTCGTCGACCTCGACGTGACCGCTGTCCACCAGCCCCCGCACCAGCGGTGCCGCGACCGGGACGGGGGTGAAGCGGAGCAGATCCATCGCGGTCCGCACCGGGACGGTGATCGGGCTCCCTCCGATCGTCTCGACCTCCTCGGCGCCCAGCCGCGCCGTGCGGATCACGACACCTGCCACGTCTCCCCGATGGGCCGAGGACAGCAGCTCCGCCGGGTCCGGGGGCACGCCGCCCAGGAGCACCCAGGCCGCGGACGGGCCGGCGATCACGTGGTGCGACTGCAGCTGGGCCCCGAGCGCGCAGCCGAGGGCGAGGGCCCGCTGCACGGCGGTGCGCAGCAGATCGGGCGGGAGGTAGCGCCCCGGCAGCAGCCGCGTGAGATACCCCTCGGCGACCAGCACGCGGGTGGGTGGGGTCTCCTCCCAGCGCTGGAGTGCGGTGCCCAGGGGGACGGCGAGCTCCGCCGCGTGACGGGACCAGGCCGCGCACAGGCCGAGCGGGACGAGCCGGTCCGGCCGGGCTCCACCACGGTCCGGGCCGCGTCGCTCCTCAGGAGCGCTCGGCCCGGACGCTGCGGGGGAGAAGCGGGAGTCCATGCACCGACTCTGGCCCGGCAGCGCTGCGAGGGCAACGCCCCGCCCGTCGCTGTGGACGGACGGGGCGGTGGAGGAACGGTCCTGCGGAGGTGGGACCGGTGGGGAGGGTCAGCCGAGATCGCGCGCCGAGCGCTCGATCACCGCGAGCCACTCCTTGCGCGCCTCGAGCGCGGCCTGCGCCTCGGCGATCTTCTTCGGGTCCCCTCCGGCGACGGCCCGGTCGTACTCCTCCTGGTAGGAGGCGATCGCGGAATGCAGCTGCGAGGAGGCGCCCTCGACACGCGCCTTGGTGCGCGGATCGGTGCGGCGCCACTCGTCCTGCTCGGCGTTCTTCACCGCACGCTCCACCGCACGGAGCCGGTCGTCGATCCGTCGCATGTCGCCGCGCGGGACCTTGCCCGCCTCCTCCCAGCGGTCCTGGACGGAGCGTAGCGAAGCCTTCGCGGCCTCGAGGTCCTTCACGGGGTCGAGGGCCTCGGCCTCGGTCAGCAGGGCCTCCTTGACCGCGAGGTTCTCGCGCTGCTCGGCCTCGGTCTCCTGGAGATCGGCGTTGCGCGCCTGGAAGAAGGTGTCCTGAGCGGCCTTGAAGCGCTTCCACTGCGCGTCGTCCTTCTTGCGGCTGCCGCGCGGAGCGCTGCGCCACTCGTTCATGAGGTCCTTGTACGCCCGGACGGTGGGGCCCCAGTCGGTGGAGTCCTGCATCGCCTCGGCGCGGGCGATCAGCTGCTCCTTGACCTGTGCGGCCTCGGCATGCTTCTCGTCGAGCTGGGAGAAGAACTGCTTGCGCATCCGGTCGAAGGTCGCGCGCGCCGCCGAGAGGCGCTTCCACAGCGCCTCCTCGGTGGGGCGGTCCAGCGAGACGTCGTCGGTCTGCATCTGCTTCCAGCGGGGCACCATCTGACGCATCGTCTCCCCGGCCTTCTTCCAGGAGATCTGCTCGGGATCGGTCGCCACCAGGGCCTCGATGGACTCGACGAACTCCGTGCGTCGCCGGGCGGACTCCTCACGGCCCCGGGCGCGCTCGGCCTCGAGGGCGCGGATCTTCTCCTTGGCCACCTCCCGCAGCTCGTTCGCCCGCGCCCGCAGGGCCGGGATGTCGCCCACGACCTTCGGCTCCTTCATGTTCTTGCGCAGGTTCTCGAGCAGCCGGTTCAGCTCGTTCTGGGTGTGCTCCGGGGCGTTGAGCGTGGTCTGGGTGAGGTCCAGGAAGGCGACCAGATCGAGGTATCCGCGAGCGAAGGGCTCGAGCGCCGCGGCCCGATCCGTCTCCGTGGTGTTGCCGATGGTCCGCACCTGGGTGCCGTCCTGCACCGTGACGGTGCCGTCCTCGGAGACGGCGCCGAACGCCGCCGCCGCGGCGACCTGCTCCGGGTCGTACTCGGTGACCGGTGGGGCGACCGGCAGCAGCGCGGCGCTCGGCTTCTTCGCGGCCAGCGCGGCGGGCGTCGGTGCACCGGGACGCGGTCCGGGCGCGGCGGGCCGGGGCGTCGGGGTCGGCGCGTCGTCGGCCGACGCCGGCCGGGCCGAGGACTCCGTCGCGGCGTCGGTCTCGGGCGCGGCCGACCGCTCGGGCGGAGCAGACTGCTCCTGGGCGGCCGCCTGCTCCGCCGGGGCGGGCTCGGTGCTCTGCGACGAGGGCGCCGTATCGGCATCGGCGGCCGCGGTCGGCGCTTCCGCGACGGGCTGCTCGGCGGTCGGTTCCGACGGCGGGGTGTCGGGGGAGGACGCGGGGACGGGGGTCTCGGACTCGCTCACGATCGAGCTCCTTCGAAAGGATCCGCTGCAGGGCGGGACACTGCCGCCGGGATCGGCGGTCGGGCGGGCGGCGGAGGCCCCGTCGTGGGGCGCACCGCCTCAGGGAACTCTACAGCGACACGCGTGTGCGCGAGGACGTGTCCCGTCGTCGGGCCCCGCACCGCGCCGTCGGGGATAATGGGGCCGGCACCCAGCCCAGGACGTGAAGGATGTGCACCGCATGGCGAAGATCGCCGCCCTGTCAGGATTCCCGGAGTGGCTCCCCGCGGAGCGTCTCGTCGAACAGCACGTGATCGACGTGTTCCGCGAGGTGGCCGAGCTGCATGGCTTCTCGGGCATCGAGACGCGCGCCGTCGAGCCGCTCGATCAGCTGCTGCGCAAGGGCGAGATCGACAAGGAGGTGTACGTGCTGCGCCGGCTCCACGCCGAGGAGGAGGGGGCGGACCCGACCCGCGAGGACCGGGCACGCACCCTGGGCCTGCACTTCGACCTCACCGTGCCGCTGGCCCGGTACGTGCTCGAGCACCAGAACGACCTCGCCTTCCCGCTGCGGCGCTTCCAGATCCAGAAGGTGTGGCGCGGGGAGCGCCCCCAGGACGGGCGCTTCCGCGAGTTCTATCAGGCGGATCTCGACGTCATCGGCCAGGACACCCTGCCCGGGCACATCGAGGCCGAGGTCGCCGTGGTGATGGCCGAGATCCTCGACCGGCTCCCGATGCCCGCGTTCACGATCCACGCCAACACGCGTCGCCTCTCGGAGGGCTTCTTCCGCTCCATCGGGCTCGAGGACCACTCCGCCGTGCTGCGCAACCTCGACAAGCTGCCGAAGATCGGGCCCGATGCGGTGCGCGACCTGCTGCTGGCTGAGACCGGCGCGAGCCCGGAACAGGCCCGGGCCTGCCTCGACTTCGCCTCGATCCGCACCCGCGACGGCTCCTTCGCACAGCAGGTGCGCGACCTCGGAGGCGGCGGGGAGATGGTCGAGCAGGGGATCGCCGAGCTCACCGCGGTCATCCAGCGCGTCGAGGCCGCCGTGCCCGGGGTGATCATGGCGGACCTGTCGATCGCCCGTGGGCTGGACTACTACACGGGCACCGTCTTCGAGACCTTCGTGGCCGGGCACGAGTCGCTGGGCTCGATCTGCTCCGGCGGCCGCTACGACTCCCTGGCCTCCGACAACCGCCACACCTACCCGGGCGTGGGCCTGTCGATCGGCCTGTCGCGGCTGGTCTCCCGCCTGCTCTCGGCGGGCCTGGCAACGGCCTCGCGCTCGGTGCCCACGTGCGTGCTGGTCTCCGTCGCGGACGAGCAGCACCGCCACCTCAGCGACGCCGCCGCCCGCGCGCTGCGCGGCCGCGGCATCCCCTGCGAGGTGGCCCCGACCGCAGCCAAGTTCGGCAAGCAGATCCGCTATGCCGACCGGCGCGGGATCCCCTTCATCTGGTTCCCGGGCGTCGACGGCGCAGCGGACCAGGTCAAGGACATCCGCAGCGGGGAGCAGGCCGAGGCCGACGCCGCGCTCTGGGAGCCGCCGGCCGAGGACCGGACCGCTCAGGTGCGTGCCGCCGACGGCGGGCAGGTCCCCGCACGGGGCTGAGCGCCCCGGCACCGGCCTGCGAGTCGATGAGCTGGGTCACACAGCGGCGTCCCGGGAATGATCCCGGGCGCCGCGGCGTTCCAGCGGTCATGGCTACGCTGACCCTGACCACCGAGAACCACGACAAGACAGTCGAGGACGGCATCGTCCTGATCGACTTCTGGGCGGGCTGGTGCGTGCCGTGCCAGCGCTTCGCCCCGATCTTCGAGGAGTCCTCGGAGACCCACGAGGACGTCACCTTCGCGAAGGTGGACACCGAGGACCAGCAGGAGCTCGCGATGCGCTACGGCGTCACCTCGATCCCCACCCTGGTCGCCTACCGCGAGGGCATCCCGGTGTTCTCGCAGGCCGGCGCGCTGCCGCAGTCCGCGCTCGAGGACCTCATCGGCCAGGTCAAGAACCTGGACATGGACGAGGTCCGCAAGGCCTACGCCGAGGCGCAGGAGCAGCAGAAGCAGGGCTGACCCGCCCGGAAGACGGCTGATCGCACAGCCCACCCGCACCACGAGGAGCGCCCCCGCCACCGGATCCGGTGACGGGGGCGCTCCGCGTGTGCGCGCCGGCGCTCAGCCCTCGTGGCGGCGGAACGGGCGGCGCTTCGCATCGAAGCGGCCGCCGCGGTCCTCGCGGCGGAACGGCCGGTCCCCGTCCCGGCGCGGGCCCTTGCCGCCGCGCGGTCCGCGATCAGGGCCGATGCGCAGCTCGCGGCCACCGACCTTCGCGCGGGAGATCCGCTCCATCTGCTCCGGCGACAGCGCGCCGCGGATCTGGACCAGGGCGAAGTTCGGGAAGATCTGGATCTTGCCGATGTCCTTGCCGTGCAGGCCGCCCTCGCCGGTGAGCGCGCCGACGATCCCCGGGGGCCTTGCGCCGTGGGTGTGCCCCACCCCGACCTTGTACGACGTGTATCCGCGCTCGGTGACCGGTGCGTCGCCGCGATGGCCGCGCTCCCCGCGCCGGTCGTCACCGGCGAGCTTCGCCCCGGTGAACTCCTCCTCCTCGGAGGGGGCGCCCGGGCCGTCGTCGCCCACGGACATCGCCCCGAGGGCGGCGGCCAGTTCCAGCGGGTCGAGATCGTGCTCGGCGACGAACTCGCCGATGAGCTCCCGGTAGAGGTCCAGACGTCCGCGCTCGATGCGCTCGGGCAGCTTCGTCAGTTGTGCGGCCAGGCGGTGCCGGGACACGTCGCGCGGGGAGGGGATGACCGCCTCGGCGAGAGTCTGCTTGGTCGCGCGCTCGATGTTCTTCAGCGCCCGGCGCTCGTGGGGGCCGATGAACGTCAGCGCCTCGCCGGAGCGTCCGGCACGGCCGGTGCGCCCGATGCGGTGCACGTAGGACTCCGCCTCCTTGGGCACATCGAAGTTCACGACCAGGCCGATCCGCTCGACGTCCAGGCCGCGCGCCGCGACATCGGTGGCGACCAGCACCTGCAGCGAACCGTCGCGCAGGCGCTCGACGATCTTCTCGCGCTCCTTCTGGGGCACGTCGCCGCTGATGGATGCCGCGATCAATCCGCGCGAGACCAGGGCGGTGCCGACCTCCTCGGCCGCGGCGCGGGTGCGCACGAACACGATCGCGGCCTCCGCCTCCGAGGTCGCCAGCACGCGGGCCAGCGCACCGGTGCGGTGGCGGAAGGGCACCACCGCGTAGGTCTGGGTGACGCTCTTGACCGTCGAGGACTGCGGGGACACGCTCACGCGCACCGGGTCCTTCATGTGCGTCTGGGCGACCCGCTGGATGGCCGACGGCATGGTGGCGGAGAACAGTGCGACCTGACGGGTCGCGGGGGAGTGGGAGAGGATCTCCTCGACGTCCTCCGCGAAGCCCATCCGCAGCATCTCGTCGGCCTCGTCCAGGACGGCGAAGCGGATCGTGTCCAGGCGCAGGTTGGTGCGGCGCATGTGGTCCATCACGCGGCCGGGCGTGCCGACGACCACCTGGGCGCCGCGGGCGAGGGCCCGCTCCTGCGGACCGTAGGGGGAGCCGCCGTAGAGGGCGACGACGTCGAGCCCGCCGATCGAGGTGGCGAAGGAGGCGATGGCGTCGGCCACCTGCATCGCCAGCTCACGCGTCGGGGCGAGGACCAGGGCCTGCACCTCGCGCAGCGCGGGATCGATCGCGGCCAACAGCGGCAGGCCGAACGCGGCGGTCTTGCCGGTGCCGGTCTGGGCGACGCCGATCACGTCGCGGCCCTCCAGCAGCGGCGGGATGGCCTGGGCCTGGATGGCCGAGGGAGTGGTGAAGCCGAGCTCGTCGACCGCCCGGCGCAGCGGCGCCGGCAGGGCGATGTCGTCGAAGCTCGGGCCCGCGGGGGCGTCCGGCTCGGCCGCAGCCGCGTCGGCCTCGGCCGGGGCGGCCGGAGCGGTCGCGTCGGGCTGCTCGGGAGCGGCGGAGTCGTGGGCAGGGGAGACGTCGGTCATGGTGTCCTTCGACAGTCAGGGGGTGAACAAGCCCTAACGTGTCGCAGGGCGTGAGTGCCCGTTCAACGGGCGTGGGCGCCCATACATCTCGCACAACGGGGACCGTGCGGTGGCACGATGCGGCTCGGGCGATCTCGGGCGAAACAGACCTGCGCTCACGCAGGTCGGACCGTCGACGAGTCTACGGGTGCCATGGCGAGAGCAACAGAGCCGCGGTGGCGAGATCGCTCACCCCGGGCGGTAGGGTGGGCAGTCCACGCCGCCGTGCGTGACGGCCCTCGAGCGCACCCGCGCCCGGGCGGTCCATGACCTGTCGACCCCATCAGAAGGACACCTCGTGCTGCGCACCCATACCGCCGGTGAGCTCCGCCAGGAGCACATCGGACAGACCGTCACCCTCACCGGCTGGATCG
>CAZHSL010000102.1:0-7730 GCA_964535185.1 uncultured Corynebacterium sp. | reverse complement strand
GCCGGCTCCATCGCGCTCTACGAGATCCAGCGGCAGCGCCGCGCCGTCCCCGGCGCCTGATCCGGTCCGCCCGGGCCCTCAGGCCCCGCCGAGCGCGGCACGCACGAGCGGCGCACCCAGCAGGCCCAGGAAGGGCCCGGCGAGCAGCACCGGTCCGAGGGCGAAGCGCACCCCGGAGCGCCGGGTCACCGCCATCACGAGCATGCCCAGCGCTCCGCTGAGCAGCGCGATGCCCAGCAGCGCGGCGATGAGCACCTCGCCGCCGAAGGAGCCCGCCATCAGCACCACCGCCGGCAGGGTCTTCGCATCGCCCATCCCCAGCACCATCGGGGCGATCAGCGCCAGCAGGATCGCCCCGAGGCCCAGCACGAGCGCGAGCACGACGGCGACCCGCAGGTCCTGGCGCAGCGGCGGCAGCAGCACCCAGAGCACCAGCAGCGCCGTGCCCACCGCGGCGGTGAGCACTCCCACCCACCGGTTCGGCAGACGGTGCTCCGCACCGTCGACCCACGACAGCACCACCGCGGGCGGCAGGTACGCCACCAGCAGCACGCCGACCAGGAACGGGGAGATCTCGGGCACCCCGCCATTGGACCAGAGCCGGCCGGTCCGCGGGGGCGTCGGCGTCCCGATGTGGACGGGCGTCCGCCGGGGACGGCGCGGGCTACAGCGTGGACTGCACCCGGATGATGCGCCGCCGCATCCAGACCTTCCGGCCTCCGCCGACGTACAGGCGCGTGCGGGCGTGCTCCCAGCGCCCGTACTCCGCCTGCTCCGCCAGTTCCGCACGCACCTGCCCGATGGAGGTGCCGCGCGGCACGGTGAGGATCTGGAACTCGTAGTCCTCCGCGCGCCGGCCCCGCTCGACGGGGAGATCACGCCACCGGCGCGGATCGCTGACGTGCTGGACACCGGCGACGAGAGCGGTGCGGGGTCGGATCAACCTGTCCTCCTGTGCTCGATGACCTGCGGCGGGACGCGACCGGAGCCGTGAGCGGAATCCCGACCACGAGAAGCCCCGTCCCACTGTCCATTGTGCCGTCGGAGGATGTACCGTCCAAGCATGAACTCGGATCCTCGCTCCACTCTTGCTGCGCTGATCGCCGCCTTCGAACGTCACTACGAGGCCGCTGCCGCCTCGCGCGGTGACGACGACCCCGCTCTCGATGCGGCCACCGAGCAGCTCGCCACGGCCTTCGACGCCTACGACGACGCCCTCTTCGACGCCTACGAGATCGCCACGCCGCTGATCGTCTTCGACGATGACGACGACGATGACGACGAGGACGACGACTTCGACGACCTCGACGACTTCGACGACGACGATGACGATTACGACGACGACGAGGACGACGGGGACGAGTCCGGCCGCTGAGCCGCCGTATCGCCGGGGCCCTCCCCGGCACCTCCACGTACTCTTCACCACTGCTCCGCTGCGCGGCGCCGGGCCCACTGCCCGGCGCCGCGTACTCTGTGCGAGGCCCGCGGTGGTTGCCGCGGCCCCGCCCGATCCCCGAGTCGTCCGAGGAGAGCCCATGTCGTTCATCGAGGCGGTCGTCCTGGGCCTGGTCCAGGCCTTGACCGAATTCCTCCCGATCTCCTCGAGCGCGCACGTGCGTGTGGTCGGCGAGCTGATGGATCCCGGACAGGACCCGGGCGCAGCGTTCACCGCGATCATCCAGCTCGGAACCGAGACCGCCGTGCTGATCTACTTCTGGGACGACATCAGCCGCATCATCGGCAAGTGGTTCCGCGCCCTGGCCGGGAAGGTCCCGCACTCCGACCCGGACGTGCGGATGGGCTGGCTGGTGATCGTCGGCTCCATCCCGATCGGCGTGCTGGGGCTGCTGTTCGAGGAGCAGATCGACTACAGCCTGCGGAACCTCTACATCACCTCCGCGATGCTGGTCCTCTTCGGGCTCCTGCTGGGGCTCGCCGACCGGATCGCCCCGCAGCGCAAGGAGCTCACCCAGCTCAGCGTGCGCGACGGCATCCTGTTCGGCTTCGCCCAGGCGCTCGCCCTCATCCCGGGCGTCTCCCGCTCCGGCGGCACGATCACGGCGGGGCTCCTCATGGGCTACCGGCGCGAGGCCGCCGCCCGCTACGCCTTCCTGCTGGCCGTGCCGGCGGTGTTCGCCTCCGGCCTGTACAAGGCCGCCAAGGAGGTGCCGGTGCTGCTGACGGCCGACGGGCGAGCCGCGGCCGCGACGGCGGGGGAGCCCTCCCTGATGGCGATCGTGGTCTCGACCGTGGTGGCGTTCGGCGTGGGCTATGCCGTGATCGTCTGGTTCATGCGGATCATCGAGAACCACTCGTACCTGATGTTCGTCGTCTACCGCGTCGTCGCGGGCCTGGCGCTGCTGGGCCTGCTCTGGTTCGGCGTGGTCGACCCGCTGGGAGGGGCCTGAGCCGTTCCCCGTCCGCTGATCGTATGATCGACGGGTGCATTCCTGGACCTCACCTGCTCTTGACCCCCTTCCCGCCTCCGGCATCCCGCTGAGGCTGCACGACAGCCGTTCGGGGAAGGTCGTCCCGGTCCTTCCCCTCACCCCGGGAACCGCCCGCGTCTACGTCTGCGGCATCACGCCGTACGACTCCACGCATCTGGGCCATGCGGCGACGTACCACGCCGCCGACCTGATGCGGCGGGCGCTGCACGATGTCGGCCACGAGGTCGAGATGGCGCAGAACGTCACCGACGTCGACGACCCGCTGCTCGAGCGCGCCGAGCGCGACGGCGTCGACTGGCGCGAGCTCGCCGACTCGCAGGTCGAGCTGTTCACGAAGGACATGGAGTCCCTGCGGATCCTCGCCCCGCAGACGTACCGCTCCGTGAGCGAGGCGATGGACGGGATCATCGCCGTGGTCCGCACGCTGCACGAGCGGGGCCGCGCCTACCCGGTCGAGGCGAGCGACGCCGCCGGCCCGGACTGGTACCTCGACCTCTCCGTCGACGGCGCCCTGGGCGACGTCTCCGGATGGTCCGAGGAGCAGATGCTCGAGGTGTTCGCGGAGCGCGGAGGCGACCCCGACCGCGAGGGCAAGCGCGGCCGCTTCGATCCGCTGCTGTGGCGCGCGGAGCGTGAGGGCGAGCCCGCCTGGGACGCGGCGGAGCTCGGCCGCGGCCGGCCCGGCTGGCACGTGGAGTGCGTGTGCATCGCGCAGGACGCCCTCGGGCTGCCCTTCGACATCCAGGCCGGCGGCAGCGATCTGGTCTTCCCCCACCACGACCTCAGCGCCGCGCACTCGGTCGCGCTCGGCCGCCCCTTCGCCGCCGCGTACGCGCACAGCGGCATGGTCGCGCACGAGGGCGAGAAGATGAGCAAGTCGCTGGGCAACCTGGTGTTCGTGCACCGACTGGTGCGCGAGGGCGTGGACCCGATGGCGATCCGCCTGGTGCTGATGGCGCACCACTACCGCAGCGACTGGCAGTGGTCCGAGCAGGAGCTCGAGCAGGCGACGACGCGGATGGAGCACTATCGCCGGGCGGCTCGTCGCGGCGGGCAGCACCCGGCGACGGTCGAGGAGATGCGCGACGCCCTGCGCGACGACCTCGACACCGCGCGCGCCCTGGAGGCCCTGGACGCCTGGGCCGAGGGCACGACAGACCCCGAGGCGGACGCCTCAGCCACCGGTCCCGGCGACGTCCCGGCCGCGCTCGACGCGCTGTTCGGGATCACCCTCGAGGGCTGACCGGCCCGCTGCGGGTCCTCAGTCGGTCTCGCGGCGCCGCCGCAGGAACTGCTCGAACTCCTTCGCGATCGCGTCCCCGCTCGCCTCGGGCAGCCCGGCCGCGTCCTGCGCGCGCTCGAGCCGGCGCACGTACTCCGCCACGTCCTCGTCGGTGCGCGCCAGCTCGTCGACCCCGCGCTCCCAGGCCTCCGCGTCCTCGACCAGCTCCTCCAGCGGGATCGGGGCGCTGACGAGGTCCTGCACCTCGCGCATCAGCCCCAGCACCGCCTTCGGCGAGGTGTTCTGCGAGACGTAGTGCGGCACCTGCACCCAGATGCTGGTGGTGCGCAGGCCGGCGCTGGCCGTGCGGCGGGCCAGGATCGTGGGCACGCCGATCGGTCCGGAGTAGAGGTCCGAGCCGTCCACCGGCTGGGCCGGGACCGGCTCGACGTGCGCGGAGACCGGCAGCGGGCGGGAATGCGGGGAGTCCGCGAGCAGGGCCCCGAGGGAGACGACGGAGCTGACGTCCAGCAGCTGCAGCTGCTCGAGCACCTCGTCGCAGAACCGCTTCCAGTGCAGCGACGGCTCGGGACCGAGCACGGTCACGATCTCGGGGCCGCGCGGAGGGGTGACCAGATGCAGGCGGGTATCGGGCCACTCGATCGTGCGCCGGCCGTCCTCGGTGGTGCGGATCTCGGGACGGTTGACCTGGAAGTCGATGAACTCCTCCGCATCGACCGCACCTGCCGGCCGGGTGGGCCAGACCTCGTGCAGATGCTCGATCACCCCGGTGGCTGCCTCGCCGGCATCGTTCCATCCGCTGAAAGCCGTGATGGCGATTCGACTCATCACCCCATCATAGGCTCAGGAACACGGGCTATCCTCGGCCTGCCCGGGGACCCCGACCCGGCGGAGGAGACGGAAGATGACGAGCCCCACGGTGCGCCTCGGGCCGCTGCCACCGCTGCGCGTCAGCCCCGGCACCCTCCTCACCGTGCTGCTGTTCGCCGTGCTGATGTACCCCTCGCTGGCCCGCGGCGGCGCCGCGCCGGCCACGGCGGTGCTGCTGGCGGTCGGCATCGGGGTGTTCGTGCTCGTCTCGGTGCTCGTGCACGAGGCCGCCCACGCGCTGCTCGCACGGGCCTTCGGCGCGACCGTCGACCACATCGCCCTGACCCTGTGGGGCGGGCACACCCAGTACCGCACCCGGCAGATGTCCACGCTCGGCTCGCTGCTGGTCTCGCTCGCCGGCCCGCTGTCGAACCTGCTGCTGGCCGCGCTGTGCTTCGGCGCCGTCCAGCTGGGGGACCCCGGGACCGCCGCGGCCGTGTTCCTCTCGGTCAGCGCCTGGCTGAACCTGGTGCTCGCGGTGTTCAACCTGCTGCCCGGGCTGCCGATGGACGGCGGCCGCGCCCTCGAGACCCTCCTCGGCGCGGTGCTGGGACGCGCCGATCTCGGCACCCGGATCACGGCCTGGCTCGGCCGCGCCATCGCCGTGGCGGTCGTCGCCTACCCGCTGGGGCGCATCATGCGCGACGGCGGAGCCGGCGGCCTCTCCCTGCTCACCCTCGTCTGGGCGCTGCTGATCGCCGGGATGCTCTGGCAGGGCGCCACCCGCGCGCTGGCCGGGGCCCGCCTGCAGGGCCGCATCCGCAGCCTCGACGCCGCCGCGCTCGCCACGCCCGTGCGGATCGTGCCGCCGCAGGCGCCGCTGGGGGACCTCGATCCGTCCGCGGACCTCTCCTCGGTGCTGGTCCTGGATCGCACCGGCGCCCGCCCGGGCGTCGTCGGCCGGGCGTCCCGGATCGATCCGGCCGCGGCCGCCTCGGTCCCCGCCGCGCAGCGTGCCGGGACCCCGGTCCACGCCGTCGCGGGCCCGCTGGGAGAGCTCGGGGCAGTGCGCGCCGCGCTGCGGGGCCAAGCGCTCGTGGACGCGATGCTCGCCCTGCCGGCCCCGGCGTACCTGGTCCTGGACGAGGCCGGCACGGCCCGGGGTGTGATCATGAGCGCCGACGTCGACGCGCTCCTGCGCGGACGGTGAACATCATGGTCACGCTCGCGGCGCGAGCCATATGCTGGCAGGTATGACTGAGCAGCCGCAGCCCGCCGCCCACGACGGGGCACCGGGTCCCGCGCCCCGAGCGCCCCGCCGCGGTCTGGATCGCACCGGCCCCTTCGCCCTCGGCGACAAGGTCCAGCTCGCGGACGCCAAGAACCGGCTGCACACCATCACGCTGAAGCCGGGCGGCGAGTTCCACTCCCACCGCGGGGTGCTGCGCCACGACCAGCTGATCGGCGCCGAGGACGGCGTCGTGGTCGAGAACTCCCACGGCATCGCCTACCAGGCGCTGCGCCCGCTGTACGCCGACTACATGCTGGCGATGCCGCGCGGCGCCGCGATCATCTACCCCAAGGACTCCGCACAGATCCTGATGTGGGGGGACATCTTCCCGGGCGCGCGGGTGCTCGAGGCCGGGGTCGGCTCCGGCGGCCTGACCACCGCGCTGCTGCGCGCCGTCGGCCCCGAGGGGGCGGTCCACTCCATCGAGAGGCGCGAGGACTTCGCCGAGGTGGCGCGCGAGAACGTCGAGACCTTCTTCGGCGGCCCGCACCCCCGCTGGGAGCTGTCCGTCGGCGACTTCCAGGACCTCGCCCCGACCCTCTCGCCCGACGAGCCCTCCGTGGACCGGGTGGTGCTGGACATGCTCGCCCCCTGGGAGTGCGTGGACGCGGCCGCGGACGTGCTCGTCTCCGGAGGGGTGTTCCTGGCCTATGTCGCAACGGTCACCCAGCTCTCCCGGACCGCCGAGGCGCTGCGCGACCATGGGGAGTTCACCGAGCCCTACGCCTGGGAGTCGTTCGTGCGCCCCTGGCACCTGGAGGGGCTCGCCGTACGCCCCGAGCACCGCATGAACGCGCACACCGGATTCCTGCTCACCTCGCGCCGCACCGCGCACGGCACCGAGGCGCTGCGCCGGGCCACGCGACCGGCTCCCGGCTCCCGCCTCGAGGAGGAGCTGAACCACCCCGACAACGAGGGCTTCGGCGGCTCCGAGGGGGAGTGGACCGCGAAGGACGTGGGGGAGCGGGGAGTCGCCCCGCGCAAGCTCAAGCGGGCGCTGCGCGACATCCGTCAGGGCCGCGACCGCTGATCGCGACCGGGAAGGAGAGGCCACGAGCATGAAGACCTACGCCGAGATGACCGCTGAGCTGGAGCAGCTCGCGGCCCACAACGACCGCCTCACCGCGGGGCTGCGCTCCGCCCGGGCGCAGATCGTCGAGCTGAAGAACGACCTCGAGCGGGTCGGCGACCCGCCGAACTCCTACGCCACGTTCCTGCGCCGCTGCGAGGGCACCACCATCGACGTGCTGCACCACGGCCGCCGGCTGCGGGTGGCGACGTCCGCCTCCCTGGACCTGGAGGCGCTGACCCCCGGTGCCGAGCTGCGCCTGAACGAGGCCCTCGCCGCCGTGGAGGCGGTGGCCCCGAGCGACGCCGGCAACGTGGTGCCCGTGGTCGAGGAGCTGGCCGACTCGCGCCTGCTGGTGGCCGTCGCCCCCGACGACACGCGGGTGCTGCGCCGCGCCGGGACCCTCACCGGCGAGCAGCTCCACCCCGGCGACCACGTGCTGGTGGACCTCAGGTCCCAGCTCGTGCTGGAGCGGATCGACCGCGCCGAGATCACCGACCTCGTCCTCGAACAGGTCCCCGAGGTCTCCTTCGACCAGATCGGCGGGCTCGGCGAGCAGATCGAGGCGATCCGCGACGCCGTCGAGCTGCCGTTCCTGCAGCAGGACCTCTACCGCACCTACGGCCTGCGCCCGCCGCAGGGCGTGCTGCTGTACGGGCCTCCCGGCTGCGGCAAGACCATGATCGCCAAGGCCGTCGCCCACGAACTGGTGCTGCGCAGCGCCGAGGTGCGCGGGGTGAGCGTCGCCGAGGCGCTGGAGAACTCCGCCTTCCTCAACGTCAAGGGCCCCGAGCTGCTGAACAAGTACGTGGGCGAGACCGAGCGGTCCATCCGCCTGGTGTTCGAGCGGGCGCGGGAGAAGGCCGC
>CAZHSL010000101.1:0-7785 GCA_964535185.1 uncultured Corynebacterium sp. | reverse complement strand
TGTTGCGCAGCATCGACTTCGGGGTGAAGACGATCAGCGGCTTCTTCGGCTCGGTGAGCGCCTGCTTGCGCAACAGGTGGAAGTAGCTCGCGGGGGTGGACGGGGCCGCCACGCGCATGTTCTCCTCCGCGCACAGCTGCAGGAAGCGCTCGATGCGGGCGGAGGAGTGGTCCGGGCCCTGACCCTCGTAGCCATGGGGCAGGAGCATCACCACGCTCGAGTTCTGGCCCCACTTCTGCTCGGAGGCGGAGACGAACTCGTCGATGATGGTCTGTGCGCCGTTGACGAAGTCGCCGAACTGCGCCTCCCACAGCACGAGCGACTGCGGGCTCTCGACCGAGTAGCCGTACTCGAAGCCGAGTGCCGCGAACTCCGAGAGCGAGGAGTCGTAGACGTTGAACCGCGCCTGGTCATCGGAGAGATGGGACAGCGGGGTCCAGGTGTCGCCGTTCTCGTGGTCGATCAGGACGCTGTGGCGCTGCACGAAGGTGCCGCGGCGCGAGTCCTGCCCGGCCAGGCGCACGCGGTGACCCTGCAGCAGCAGGGAGCCGAAGCCCAGCAGCTCGCCGAAGGCCCAGTCGATCTTGCCCTCGGTCGCCATCTGGGTTCGGCGCTGCAGCACCGTCATCAGCTTCGGGTGCACGGTGAAGGAGCCGGGGATGTCGCTGTGCGCCTTCCCGATCAGCTCGAGCATCGAGGCGTCCACGGCGGTCTCGGCCGCGGCCGGCGAGGGGGAGCCCTGCTGCGCATCGGGCAGGTCCAGGCCCTGCACGTCGGCGGAGGAGTCGGAGGACTTCGAGGAGTCGGAGCTCTTCGAGCGGGTCGAGGCGAAGGCCTCGTCCAGGTGCGCCTGGAAGTTGCGCACCAGGCCCTCGGTCTCCTCCTCCGTGAGGTCGCCGCGCTCGATCAGCGCCTCGGTGTACAGCTTGCGCGCCGAGGGCTTGTCACCGATCAGCTTGTACATCTCCGGCTGGGTCATCGAGGGGTCATCGCCCTCGTTGTGACCACGGCGGCGGTAGCAGACCATGTCGATGACGACATCGCGGTGGAACTTCTGACGGAACTCGAAGGCGATCTCGGCGACCCGCACGCAGGCCTCGGGATCATCGCCGTTGACGTGGAAGATCGGCAGCTGCGTGGACTTGGCGACGTCGGTCGAGTAGAACGACGAGCGCGAGGAGTCCGGCAGCGTGGTGAAGCCGATCTGGTTGTTGATGATCACGTGGATCGTGCCGCCGGTGCGGTAGCCGCGCAGCTCCGAGAGGTTCAGGGTCTCGGTGACCACGCCCTGGCCGGCGAAGGCGGCATCGCCGTGCACGAGCACCGGCAGCACCGGGAACTCCTCAGGACGCTCGAGGCGGTCCTGCTTGGCGCGCACGATGCCCTCGAGCACCGGGTTCACGGCCTCCAGGTGCGAGGGGTTCGCGGCGAGGTACACCTTGGTGGTCTCGCCGTCGCGCGAGGTGTAGGTGCCCTCGGTGCCCAGGTGGTACTTGACGTCGCCGGAGCCGAGCTTCTGGCCGTAGTTGCCCTCGAACTCCTGGAAGATCTGTCCGTAGCTCTTGCCCGCGAGGTTCGAGAGCACGTTGAGCCGGCCGCGGTGGCTCATCCCGATGCAGACCTCGTCCAGCCCCGCGTGCGCGGCGCCGTGCAGGACCGTGTCGAGCATCGGGATGACGGCCTCGCCGCCCTCGAGGGAGAAGCGCTTCTGGCCCACGAACTTCGTCTGCAGGAAGGTCTCGAACGCCTCGGCGGAGTTGAGCCGATCCATGATGTGGGTCAGCTCGGACTTGTCGAACGGCTTGCGCGGGGTCTCCATCTTCTGCTGGATCCAGGCGCGCTCGTCCGGATCCGAGATGTGCATGTACTCCACGCCGATGGTGCGGCAGTACGCATCGCGCAGCACGCCCAGGATGTCGCGCAGCGACAGCTCGTCCTTGCCGCCCAGACCGCGGGTCGGGAAGCGGCGGTCCAGGTCCCACAGGGTGAGCCCGTAGGTCTCGACGTCGAGGTCCGGGTGGGTGCGGACCTTGTACTGCAGCGGGTCGGTGTCCGCCATCAGGTGGCCGCGCACGCGGTAGGCGTGGATCAGGTCCATCACCCGGGCGAGGCGCTCGGAGGTGGTGTGGCGGAAGGGGTTGTCCGGCACCCAGCGCACCGGCTGGTAGGGCAGCCGCAGCGAGGCGAAGACGCGGTCGTAGAAGCCGTCCTTGCCCAGCAGCTTGTCGCCCATCCGCTTGAGGAACTCGCCCGAGGCGGCGCCCTGGATGATGCGGTGGTCGTAGGTCGAGGTCAGGGTCATGACCTTCGAGACCGCGAGCTCGGCGAGGGTCGCGGGGCTCGCGCCCTGGAACTGCGCGGGGTAGTCCATCGCGCCGACTCCGACGATGACGCCCTGGCCCTTCATGAGGCGGGGGATGGAGTGGACGGTGCCGATGCCGCCGGGGTTGGTCAGCGAGACCGTGGTGTTCGAGAAGTCGTCCATCGTGAGCTTGCCGGCGCGGGCCTTGGCCACGACCTCCTCGTAGGCCTGCCAGAAGCCGCGGAAGTCGAAGCGCTGGGCGGCCTTGATGGACGGCACGACCAGGCCGCGGGAGCCATCGGGGCGCGGCATGTCGATGGCGAGGCCGAAGTTGACGTCCTCGCGCCGCAGCAGGACGGGCTTGCCCTTCTCGTCGAGGTCGAAGCCGTTGTTCATGTCAGTGATCTCGGTGATCGCCTCGATCATCGCCCAGCCGATCAGGTGGGTGAAGGAGACCTTGCCCGCGCGGTGGCGCTTGAGGTGGTTGTTGATCACCAGGCGGTTGTCGAACAGCAGCTTCACCGGCACGTCGCGCACCGAGGTGGCGGTGGGCACGCCGAGCGACTCGTCCATGTTCCGGGCCACCGCCGCGGCGGGCCCGCGGAGCTTGACGACCTCCGGCTCACGCAGCTCCACCACGGGGATCTGTGCGGTCGTGGTGGGGACCTTCTCCGGACGGTCCGAGGTCGTGGAGACGGCCGGCTGCGTGGAGGCGGCGGAGTCCCTGGAGGTCTTGGAGGTATCGGCGTTCACGGCGGAGGAGTCCTTCGAGGGCTGTGCGGCCGCCTCGGGGGCGGCCTGGGAGGTGGTGGAGGAGTCCGATGTGCTCTCGGCCGGCTCGGAGCGCGCCGGAGCGGGCGTCGTCGCCCCGCCGGGGTCCGCCGTCGCCTCGGGCGCATCCTGCGTCTTCCCGCCCGAGGACGGGGCGGCCGAGTCCGTCGACGCCGTCGTGGAGGCGGACCCGGAGGAGGTCTCGGCGGGGGAGTCGTCGGCGGTCGCCGAGCCCTGGGCGGAGAAGTACTCCGCCCAGCTGGGATCGACGCTCGAGGGATCCTCGCGCCACTGCTCGCGGAGTGCGTCCACGAGCCACTGATTAGGGCCGAACTCCGCGGAGTCGGAGTCCTGTGTCTGCTGTGACACTCTGAGATCGCCAGCCTTCTCACGGTCGGGTGATACGGAATGCTCCCAGCCTAGCGGCAGGAGGTGCTCACCGTGCACCGTCCCCGGGGCTCGACCGGCGAAGATGCTGTGGAGTGCGTGACATCACGGGCCCGCGACGGTGTCCGGCAGCACAACCCGGATCAGGGAGGAGCGGCCCTCTCGGGCGTGTTCGCTGCGGGGATCGTCGAGCACCTCGATCGTCCCCCCGTGCAGGCCGACGGCCCAGCGGGCGATCGCCAGCCCCAGTCCGGTGCCCCCGGAGGTGTCGGCGTAGCCGCCGCGCTGGAAGCGCTCGAACACCCGGGAGCGGTCCTCGCGGGCGATGCCGGGCCCCTCGTCGTGCACGTCGATGCGCACTCCGTCGTCGTGTGCGGTGCGGGCGGCGGAGACGTGGATGCGACCGCCGACGGGGGAGTGGCGGGCGGCGTTCTCCAGCAGGTTGTGGATCACCTGGTGCAGCCGGGCGGCGTCGGCCGGGACCGCGAGGTCGGCGGGCTCGACGTCGATGATCCAGCGCACGTCCCGGCCGCCGGAGGCCAGGGCCGCGGCATCGACCACCTCGTGCAGGAACGGGGTGAGCTCGACCGCCTCGACGTCGAGGTCGACGACGCCGGCATCGAGGCGGGAGAGATCCAGCAGATGGTCCACCAGCTGGGAGAGCCGCTCGGTCTCGGTCAGCGCCACCTCGAGAGCGGCCGGGTCCGCTTCCGTCACCCCGTCCACGAGGTTCTCGAGCTGTGCGCGCAGCCCGGCCACCGGGGTGCGCAGCTCGTGGGAGACGTTCGCGACGAGGTCGCGGCGCATCCGGTCGGTCTGTTCGAGCTCGGAGGCCATGGTGGAGAAGGCCGCGGCCAGCTGGCCGACCTCGTCGCGGCTCGTGGTGCGCACGGTGCGGCTGTAGTCCCCGCGGGCCATGGCCTGGGCGGCGCCGGTCATCTCCCGCAGCGGGGAGGTCATCCCGCGGGCGAGCAGCTGCGTGAAGACGAGCGCCACGATCACCACCAGCGGCAGCGCCAGCAGCGGCTCGACCCCGGCGCGGATGCTGACCTGCGTGAGCAGCGCGGCGACGGCGACGCTCGCGCCGACGAGGATCCCGAGCTTGACCTTGAAGGACCGGAACCGGTCCAGCGGTCGCACGTCGAGCCGGTCGGGGACCCGACGCTGCGCGTCGCCGACGTGGTCCGCGGAGGGGATCACGAGTCGTCGTCGGGCAGGTTAGGGGTGGGCATCGAGGAGAGGTCCGAGGCGCCTGCGGCACCGCGCGCCTCCGTCTCGTCGTCCTCGGGGTCCTCCGGGACCTCGAGGGCGTATCCCACGCCGTGGACGGTGCGCACCAGGTCGGAGCCGAGCTTCCGCCGCAGCGCCTTGACGTGGGAGTCGACGGTGCGGGTGCCGGTCGCGTCGATCCAGTCCCACACGTCGGCCAGCAGCTGCTCGCGCGTGAGCACGGTGCCGGGGGCGTTCGCCAGGCACAGCAGCAGGTCGAACTCGGTGGGCGTGAGGTGCGCGGGGGTGCCGGCGCGCATCACGCGGCGCCCGGCCCGGTCGATGACCAGGTCCCCGATCTGCAGGGCGTCCTGCTTCTCGGCCTCGCTCGGCGCGGGAGCGCCGATCCTGCGCACGCGTCGCAGCAGCGCCTTCAGGCGCGCGACCAGCTCACGCATCGAGAAGGGCTTGGTCATGTAGTCGTCGGCGCCCACGCCGAGGCCCACCAGCATGTCGGTCTCGTCGTCGCGCGCGGTCAGCATCAGCACGGGCACGGGCTCGTCGGCCTGGATCCGACGGCACACCTCCAGGCCGTCGAACCCGGGGAGCATCACGTCCAGCACGACCACGTCCGGCCGCACCTCGGAGACGGCGCGCACACCGGAGGGGCCGTCGGGGGCGGTGGTGACCTCCCACCCCTCGGCGGTGAGCCGGTCGGCGATCGCACGGGTGATGGTCAGCTCGTCCTCGATCACGACCACGCGCGCGGGCGCGGTGTCGGGGGCAGCGTTCTTGTCCGGGAGCGACATGGCGCCACTGTAGACGCCGCCGGCTGGGAGCCCCGGGAGGCGGTGCTGGACGTGACGTGGTCCGCGTGCGCCGGGGCCTGCTCGTCAAGATCGGACAACCTTTGGGGCATCTGGGCAAAAACTTGGCAATGACCCCGTCCGGGTGGTCGTCATGCCAGGTGGGAGGCACGTAAGTTGTTCGAGGTTGTTCGGCGACGCGTGCTTCCCCTGTCCGGCGTCACGATCGGACAGACGCTTGGACGAGATCTACACAGTCGCAATGGAAGAGGTCAACACGTGGCGAATCATCGCGCGGACGGACGTGCGACGGTGCGCAAGCATCGTCTGCCCGGAGGGGCTCATCGTGACTCCGCCGTCTCGGCCGGGGCGGTGAAGGTCGGCGTCCTCGGTGTCCTCGCCACCGCCACGATCGCGGTGCCGCTCGCGGCCGCCGCCTCCGGGATCGACGAGACCGCCCCGCAGGGCGAGACGTCCGCCCAGTCCGTCGGTCGCGCCGCACCTGCGGCCGAGGCCCCGGCTCCCGTCGCGCTCCCGTCGGCCGAGACCGCCGACGCGGCGGTCGAGACCCGCGCCGACGACGCCGATGCCGACCGCTCCGAGGCGCGGACCTCTCCGGTCTCGGAGGACTCCGAGTCGACGGCCGAGACCTCCGACGAGGCGGAGGGCACCGGCATCGAGGTCTCCGTCCCCGAGCCCGTCGAGGAGGCCGAGGTCGCCGCCCCGGTCGGCGACGACGGCTACCTGCGCCCGGTCAGCGGCCCGATCACCTCCGGCTACGGCGGGCGCATGCACCCCGTGCTCGGCTACTTCAAGGGCCACGACGGGGTCGACTTCGGTGCCGCCTGCGGCACCCCGGTGCACGCCGCGAAGTCCGGCACCGTGATCGCGGTCGAGTACCACCACGCCTCCGGCAAGCGCGTGAAGGTCGACCACGGCAACGGGGTCGTGACCGGTTACTACCACCTGCAGGGCTTCAACACCTCGGTGGGCGCCACCGTCGCCGCCGGCGAGACCATCGGCTACGTCGGTTCGACCGGCCGCTCCACCGGCTGCCACCTGCACTTCGCCAAGATGGACGAGGCCGGCAACTACTCCGACCCGATGTCGATCCTGCGGTGACGACGCTCGGATCGCCGGTCGTCCTCGGGGTCGAGTCCTCCTGCGACGAGACCGGCTTCGGGCTCGTCTCGGACGGTGTCCTGCTGGGACAGGGCCTCGCCTCGAGCGCCGCGCAGCACGCCGACTTCGGGGGAGTGGTCCCCGAGATCGCCGCCCGCGCCCACCTCGAGGCCGTCGTGCCCACGCTGCGGATCGCGCTCGACGACGCGGGCGTGGACCTGGCCGACATCTCGCACGTCGCCGTCACCTCCGGACCCGGTCTGGCCACCGCCGTGCACGTGGGCCTCGCCGCTGCGAAGTCGATCGCCTGGTCGCTGGGGAAGCCGCTGTACGGAGTGCACCACCTGGCCGGGCACGCCGCCGCCGACACCCTCGAGCACGGCCCGCTGCCCGAGCGCAGCATCGTGCTGATCGTCTCCGGCGGCCACACCTCGCTCCTCGCCGTCGGCGACCTGGTGCGCGACCCGATCGAGCACCTCGGCGACACCCTCGACGACGCGGCCGGGGAGGCCTTCGACAAGGTCTCCCGCCTGCTCGGGCTCGGCTACCCCGGCGGGCCCGCGATCTCCCGCGCCGCGGTCGACGGCGACCCCACTGCCTTCTCCTTCCCGCGCGCGATGCTGCGGCCGAAGGACGCGCCGTTCACCTTCTCCTTCTCCGGTCTGAAGACGGCCGTGGCCCGCGCGGTCGAGACCCTCGAGCGCGCCGGCGAGCCGGTCCCGGTCGCGGACATCGCCGCCTCCTTCGAACAGGCCGTCGTGGACGTGCTGGTGACGAAGTCCCTGCGGGCCGTGCGCGAGCGGGACCTGGACACCCTCGTCATCGTGGGCGGCGTCGCCGCGAACGCACGCCTGCGCGCGGTCGCGCAGGAGCGGTGCGAGGCGGAGGGCATCGAGCTGCGCATCCCCCCGCCGCGCCTGTGCACCGACAACGGCGCCATGATCGCCGCGGTCGGGGACCTGCTGGTGCGCTCCGGAGCGGAGCCGAGCGGCCTGGGCATCGCCGCGGACCCCTCGGCGGTGCTCCACGGAGCGCAGCTGCCGCTGCTGCGGTGAGGTCCCTCTCACACCCTCGCTCCCGTGCCCGGTCGACGTGCTCGATCGCCGTGAGTTGTTGCTAGACTTCCGAAGTCCGCCCGCGTAGCTCAGTGGATAGAGCGTCTGCCTCCGGAGCAGAAGGTCGTAGGTT
>CAZHSL010000100.1:0-7898 GCA_964535185.1 uncultured Corynebacterium sp. | reverse complement strand
AACTGTCACCTAAACGTGCGGCAGCCCCTTACGACGCTGGCTGACCGGTCGCGCGCTGCGCGCTCGGCAGAGGGCAGAATTGGCTGCCGCGGAGGAATGCTCTGCGTCCATCTCGAGGAATCTGACATCTTAACGAGAACCCGCGCACTTGCCGCGCTTGTTACGCCGCAGGTCAGATAGCTCTGTTCCTGACAGATCGCGTGAGAACCTACAACAGGTGGGGTGGGGCGAGTCCGGTACGCGGGCACGACATGACGGCAGATGACGCAGCCCCTTGGCACCCTCGGCGGGCGCTTCTATCGTCGCCGCCATGACCACCACAGCAGATACTCAGAGCACCGTTCCCGCGATCAGCGCCGAGGAGCGCGCCGCCCGCCTCACGACAGCCGGGAGCGCCTGGGCCGAGCGCATCGAGGCCGACCGCTCCAGCGCCCACCTGACCTACGCCGTCACCGGGGAGGGCACCGGGTCGGTGGCCACCACGGTGCGTGCCGGGAAGCACTCCTTCCTCGTCGACGAGCCCACCGCGCTGGCCGGTGACGATGCCGGCACCAGCCCGGTCGAGTACGCACTCGGCGCGCTGGCCGGCTGCCAGGTGGTCGTCTACCGCCTCTATGCCCAGCAGCTCGGCATCGCGGTCGATGACATCTCGATCCGGGCCGAGGCCGATCTCGATGCAGCGCGGCTGTTCGGCGCCGACGAGTCCGTACGCGCCGGCTTCTCCGAGGTACGACTCGACGTCCAGCTCTCGGGCCCGGAGTCCGACGAGCGCTACGAGGAGCTGCGCCAGGCGGTCGACGAGCACTGCCCGGTGCTCGACATCTTCCAGAACCCGACGCCGGTGAAGACCACCGTCACCCGCGCCTGACCCTGGCTCGTCGGAGCGGCAGGGTCATACTCGTGGCAGTGCGGCGGAAGACCTCCTCTCCGATGCGCTGACGGCGCGCCCTACCACCGCTGCGGCCCCTGCCCTTCTACGATCGACCGTCCGGGGCGGCGAAGGGGCGGGGATGACGACGGAGACCACCACCGCCGCACCGCCGTCGGCCCCGCCGCTGGACCGGGACTTCCACCTGCTGTGGTTCGCCCGGGCCGCCTCCGATGCCGGGACCGCGATCGCGATGGGCGCGCTGGCGCTGATCGCGATCCGCACCCTCGACGCCACCACCTTCCAGGTCTCCCTGCTCACGGCCGTCGCCGGCCTGGTGGGCGTGGGCCTGGCGCTTCCCCTCGGGCCGTTCCTCGAGACACGGCGGAAGCGCCCGGTGATGATCACCGCCGATCTCGCACGGGCCGTGCTGTTCGCCTCGGTGCCGCTCTTCGCCGCGCTCGGGATCCTCTCGTTCTGGCAGCTGGTCCTCGTCTCCGGGGCGGGCGCGCTGGGCGGGATCGTGTTCGGCGGGGCATCGGCCGCGCACCTGAAGAACCTCGTGCCCCGCGAACGGCGCACCGAGGCGCTCGGCAAGCTGGAGTCGACGTTCTGGCTGCTGACCACCCTCGGTCCCGCCCTCGGCGGGGCGATCGTGCAGCTGCTGGGGACCACCGTCACCCTGGGCGTGCAAGCACTGGGGATGCTCGCCTCGGCGATCGGGATCCGCAGGATCCGCACCCCCGAGCCCGCTCCCCCGCCGCCCGGGACCCGCCACTTCCTGGCCGAAGCAGCGGCAGGGTTCACGATCTCCCTGCGGGACCGTCGGCTGCGACCGCTGCTGCTGAACTCGGCGCTCTTCGCCGCCTTCGTCTCCTGGATCGGTCCCCTCGAGATGGTGCTCCTGCTGCGCGGTCTGGACCTGCCCGCCTGGCAGTTCGGGCTGGCCCTCGCGCTGCCGAGCCTCGGCGGGCTGCTCGGCTCCTGGATCGCACCGCGTGTGAGCGCGCGCCTCGGCGAGCACCACACCCTGGTGGGCTCCGCCGTGCTGCGCGGCCTGCCGCTGCTCGCCCTGCCCTTCCTCCCCGCCGGGACGCTGGGCCTGCTGATCTACGTGCTCTCGACCTTCCTGCTGCTGCTCCTGGCCGGGGTGTTCCGCCCGGTCTACACCGCCTACCGGATGGAGGCGACCGACGACTCCGTCATGACCCGCGTGACTACAGCGTTCACGCTCACCTCCCGGGGTCTCGCCCCGCTCTTCGCGCTCGCCGGCGGCCTGGTGGCCACCGGGATCGGGGTGCGCGGCGCGCTGCTGGTCGGGGTGATCGGTCTGGTGCTCTCCGGACTGTTCCTGCCATGGCGGGCCCCGGCCGCCGACACCGGGACGACCGCCGACGACGGCTGACATACTGCGCCCATGGACGATGTCGCCCGCATGCTCCAGGAACACATCGACGCCGGGACCCTGCCGGGCGCGGTCGCGCTGCACCTCCGGGACGGACGCACCGAAGCAGTCGTCCTCGGCGTCCAGGACCTCGGAACCGGCGCCCGCATGTCGCGCCGCACCCTGTTCCACTGGGACTCCGTGGGCAAGCCGCTGACCGCCGCCCTGGCCCTGACCTTCGTGGCGGACGGCTCCCTCGCCCTCGAGTCCCCCATCGCGCGCTGGCTGCCCGAGCTCTCGGAGCCACGGGTGCTGGCCGATGCGAGCGGGCCGCTCACGGACACGGTGCCCGCGGATCGTCCCGTCACTGTCCGTGACCTGCTGACCCTGCGCGGCGGTCTCGGATTCACCACGGATTTCGAGTCCCCGTTCACCGCCGCCCTGTTCTCTCGCCTCCAGGAGGGTCCTGCCCCTCGTACCCTGAGCCGGGAGGACTTCCTGCGGGCCGCCGCCGAGCTCCCGCTCGCGCACCAGCCGGGCGAGGGCTGGACCTACAACACCGGCAGCACCCTGCTGGGGCTCCTGCTGGAACGCGTCGCGGAGCGTCCGCTCGACGAGCTCATGGCCCGCCGCCTCCTCGAACCGCTCGACATGACCGACACGATGTGGTCAGTCCCCGCCCCGGAGCTCCCACGCTTCGCAAGCCGCTACGCCCCGAGCGGGGATCCGCAGCAGCCGCTCACCCTCGTCGACCCCGCCGACGGGCAGTACGCCCGTCCCCCGTCGTTCCCGGACGGTGCCGGCGGCCTGATCGGCACCGCCGAGGACTGGATGGCCTTCGCCGCGATGCTGCTCGACGCGGGCACCCACCGCGGCCGGGAGGTCCTGCCCGCGCCGCTCGTGACCGCGATGATGACCGATCACCTCACCGCCGCGCAGCGCCGCCAGGCCGGGATCTTCCTCGAGGGCGGTGAGGGCTGGGGCTACGGCGGCAGCGTCCGGAAGGACGGCACCTACGGCTGGAGCGGAGGGGCCGGGACCACCACGCGCGTGGATCCCCGCCAGAGCTCGGCGCAGCTGCTGTTCACGCAGGTCGCACTCGACGGACCGGAGGGCTCCCCGGTGCTGGCCGCCTTCGAGGACTGCCTCTCCTCGGACGGTTCCTGAGATCCGTCTGCTCTCCCTGTCGAATCCGGCCCTCCTCGCCCGTCGTGGGGAAGAGGCCGCACTCGCGGCCCGGGCACGGCCTGGACGGGTCGGCCCCCAGCAGAGAGGATCTGAGCCATGAACGAGCACAAGGTCGAGGACGACCTGGACCGTGCAGCACCCGAGAGGAGCACGTCATGAAGTACGCCTTGTTCCTGATGTCCCAGGGGGATCTGCCGCCCTGGGAGGAGATGAGCCCCGAGGCGCAGGCCGCGGCGATGGCACAGCACGACGACTTCGACGCCGCCTGCGCGGCCCGCGAGGGCGTGGAGATCCTCGCCGGCGAGGCGCTGGACGGCACCCCGACGGTGGTGCGGGTGCGGGAGGGCCGGCGCAGCGTCACCGAGGGCCCGTACGCCGAGGCGGTCGAGCAGCTGGGCGGCTTCTACCTGATCGAGACCCCGGACCTCGACACGCTCCTGGAGCTGGCCGAGCTGCTGCCCCCGTACGACCTCCAGTTCAGCCCGGTCGGGGAGGAGTGAGCGATGGCCCGCTACCTCATCCTCATCGCCTATGAGCCCTGGGACTGGATCACCGCCACGGAGGAGACCCGCGATGCGTTCTTCGCCCAGCACGGCGCCTTCTCCGCCTACGTCTCCGAGCACGGCACGGAGGTGGCGAGCGCGGCGCTCGGCGAGACCGACACGGCCACCACGGTGCGCCACGTCGACGCAGAGGTGGTCCTCACCGACGGTCCCTTCGCCGAGACCGCCGAAATGATCGGCGGCTACTACGAGGTGGAGCTGCCGGACCTGGATGCGGCGATCGCCGCGGCCTCGCTGCTGCCGCCGTCCTACACCCTCGAGATCCGTCCCGTCATCGACATCGCGTGAGACCGGGGTGAGCGACGAGGCCGTCGCGCAGGTGGTGCGCGAGGAGTGGGGGCGGCTGATCGCTCAGCTGCTCGCGCGCTTCCGGCGACTGGACCTGGTCGAGGACGCGCTCGGCGATGCCGTCGAGTCCGCGACGCGGACCTGGCGGGAGCACGGCGTGCCGGAGAGTCCGGGGGCCTGGCTGCTCACCGCCGCCTCCCGACGGATGCTGGACCGGCTGCGAGCCGAGGCCGTGCATCAGCGTCGCGCTCCCCTCCTGCTCACCGAGGCAGAGCGGAACCGCTCGGGGAGGGCGACGATGATCGATCCCGGCGGCCTCGTCGAGGACGACACGCTCCGGCTGGTCCTCCTGTGCACCCACCCGGCGCTCGCCCCGGAGGCGGCCGCAGCCCTGTCCCTGCGCCTCGTGCTCGGTGTGAGCACGCACGACATCGCGCGCCTGTTCCTGCTCCCGGAGCCGACGATGGCCGCGCGGATCACGCGCGCGAAGAAGAAGATCGTCGGCGCCGGCATTCCCTTCACGGTCCCCGGCCAGGAGGTGCTCACCGAGCGCCTGGAGACCGTCGCCCAGACCGCCTATCTCGCCTTCACCGCGGGCTATGCCCCCGGCAGCGGGAGCGATCTTCTCCGCGCAGATCTGGCCGGGGAGGCGATCCGCCTGGGGCGCGTGACCCTGGCCCTGCGGCCGACCGCGGCGCTGCGCGCCCTGCTCGCCCTGATGCTGCTGCAGCACTCCCGCCGTGATGCCCGCGTCGGGCCGGACGGCGAGCTCGTGCTGCTGCCCGACCAGGACCGGATGCGATGGCATCGCATGGAGATCGAGGAGGGGCTCGCGCTCCTTCGCTCCGTCGACCCCCGCGATCCCGTCCCCCCGCAGACCGCTGCCTTCGTGCTGCAGGCCCGCATCGCCGCCGAGCATGCCACGGCACCGACGTCGGCGGAGACCCGCTGGGCGAGGATCCTCGCCCTGTATGACGCGCTGCTGACGGTGATGCCCTCCCCCGCCGTCGAGCTGGCGCGCGCCGTGGCCGTCGCCGAGACCGCAGGGCCCGAGGCCGGCCTGCGAGCGCTCGAGCGCCTCGAGGGCGGCGGCAGCCACCGTCCGTCGGCTGTGCGCGCCGAGCTGCTGCACCGCGCGGGGCGCGTGGCGGAGGCGCGGGAGGCCTATCTCGAGGCGCTCCGGCGCTGCCGCAACGCCCCTGAGATCGCTCACCTCGAGACCCGACTCGCGACGCTCGAGGACGCCCCGGCGTGAGCTCGGATGCGACGATGGGCAGCACCCTCGATCCCGGACGGAGCCCCATGGACGGACGCACCCTGCAGGAGGTGGCCCGCGCCCGCGCCCTCGAACTGCCCGCCGCGACGCTGAGCCGTCCCTTCGGCCCGGAGTACGACGTCGCCAAGGTGCTCGGGAAGATGTTCCTGCTGCTCACGGAGATCAGCAGCGGCCCGATCGTGGTCCTGAAGTGCGATCCCCGCGAGTCGGAGATGCTGCGCCGCACCCATCCGGACATCACCCCGGGCTACCACATGAACAAGCGCCACTGGATCACGCTCTCCCCGGGCGGGCCACTCGACGAGGATCTCGTGCGGGAGCTGGTGACCGATTCCTACCTGCTGGTCGTCGAGGGCCTGCCCCGCGCGAAGCGCCCCGTCGACCCCGCCGCCTTCCTCGCTCACGGCGCACAGCGGTCCTGAAGAGCCTGCTGGAGCTGGACCGGCTCTGGTTGGCGGACCGCTACAGCGCTTGCTTCCCCGCAGAGCACCTATCCGAACTCGACAGGCCCAGACCGTCCACGGAACTTCAGTCACCGTCTCGTGAACCAGTTCCGGTGGGATCAGGCGAGGGTTTGTGTGATCGCTGACTTGTGCGCGGAGTGCTCCACGATCGCCAGTGCCCCGTTGACCAGCGGCAGGTACGGAGCCCAGTGACCGCATTCGACGTCGGCGAGAAGCGGGACCCCGAGGCCGCCCAGGGCATCGACCACAGCCTCATGCTGCGTGAGCGTGTCGATGGCAGGCGCGTATGTCCTGCCGACCAGCACAGCTGCAGCACCGTCGAAGACACCGTTGAGGCGCATACCGTGCAGGTGACGGCAGATCGTCGCGGCGTCATGGCCAGCTGCCTCGACATAGACGAGCAAACCGTCACCGAGGCCGGCGAGCCGGGCCGTGTCGAGGTACCGGGTGCCGGCCAGATTCGTCAGGGTCTCGATGCAGCCACCGATGAGGCGACCCCTCACGTCGAGGTCGCCGCCGAGGGAGTCCAGCCGCGTCCAACTGCCGGGGGTCTCCAGCACGTACTCGTCCACGCCAGGATGCTCGACGTAGTCCACATATCCTTGTCGGTGCACTCCAGGCGGCGTCTGCTCGAAGGTCGAGCCCGGGGCCATCGACACGATGTCGAGCCAGTCCACGAGACCCTCGGGCGTGCGATATGGCGTGTCCATGAGGTTGTTGCCGTGGATCGTCGCCCACCCTGCGATCAGCGTCAGCGGGGTGATGATGGTGGCGATGTCGGAGAACCCGACGACCCAGGTCGGCTCTGCAGCGGCGAGGGCGTCCCAGTCCAGCAGCGGGATCAGATCGATGGCCGTCTCGCCTCCCCAGGGAGGAACGACAGCACGTATCGCGGGGTC
Organism: uncultured Corynebacterium sp.; assembly: GCA_964535185.1. GTDB lineage: Bacteria > Actinomycetota > Actinomycetes > Actinomycetales > Dermabacteraceae > Brachybacterium. The sequence goes on along the minus strand of CAZHSL010000100.1, from coordinate 968 downwards.
GAGAAGCATACGCTGCAGCTCAGCCGCACGCTCTGGCACTGGGGCGCTGACGTGCGACGAGCCATTCATGCAGTCGCCAACGTCGACCTCGTAACCGTGACCCCGGACCACTTCGATCGCGACGTCCAGCCGTGCCTGGAGCGGCCCTGAAGCGCCCGAGGAGGGACTGGTGATCCCGACGAGATCACCCGGCCGTAGGCGATCGGGGAATCGTAGATTCATAATGTGAGCCTACAGAACATACCCACAGTGCGGTGCGGGACCGCACCGCGGGTCCCGGCCCACAGGTAAGACGTTTTCGGGAGACCTTCATGCCCGGCCGAGAACGGCTCACACGCGCGAGGAACTGGACAAGATACTGAGAATCCGTGAGCGCCACGACGATGTCGCACTGCTGGTCACAGCGTCGTCTTTCTGACAGATCGCGCGAGAACCTACAACGCACGGGCAGGTTCCGCCAGTGCTCGACAGATCGAGATCTGACCTTGAGGAGACCTTGACATGGGGCTCATAGGCTCGCGCCAAACGTTCCCCGCCAAGGAGAGATCATGCGTTCTCGTCGTTCCTTCGGCCGTCTCGCGGCCGCCGTCCTCACCGGTGCGATCGTCCTTCCCGGCTGCACCGACAGCGGGCCCGGCGAGGGGCGGGCGCCGGCCGGGCCGGACGCGTCGGAGGCATCCGACGGCGGCGGCCACGAGGGGATGGAGCACCCGATGGACGGAGGCCCTGCGACCGAGGGGATCACGCCTGCGGAGGATCCGGAATACCCGGTGGGCACGGAGGTGACGCTCACAGCGGACCACATGGAGGGCATGGAGGGCACGACCGCGACGATCGCAGGCGCCTTCGACACCACGACCTACTCGGTCAGCTACACGCCGACCGATGGCGGCGAGCCGGTCACCGACCACAGGTGGGTCGTCCACGAGGAGCTCGAGAACCCGGGCGAGGCACCGCTGGCGGAGGGC
>CAZHSL010000099.1:0-7963 GCA_964535185.1 uncultured Corynebacterium sp. | reverse complement strand
CCGAATGAACGTCAACGACGGCACGCCTGCTCCCACCGCGGCGGAGGAGAGCGACGCGCGGCAGCCCCTCGAGACCGAGGCGGCGGAGCCGGCGCAGGCGGAGGAGACGGCTCAGACCCCTGAGTCCGACGAGACCGCGGCGCCCGAGACCCCCGCCGAGGAGCCGACCCCGTCGGACGCAGCGGCGACGAGCACGCCCGAGGCGGACGAGGCCGACTCCGGCGAGTCCGCCGAGGAGCGTCTGCGTCGCCTCGAGGAGGAGGGCGACATCGCCGCCGACTACCTCGAGGAGCTGCTGGACATCGCCGACCTCGACGGCGACATGGACATCGACGTGGACGGCGACCGGGCCTCCGTCGAGATCCGCGGCGCCGACGAGCTCGCCCGTCTCAACCGGCCCAAGGGCGAGCTGCTGGACGCCCTGCAGGAGCTGGCGCGCCTGGCGGTCCAGACCCGCACCGGTCAGCGCTCCCGCCTGATGCTCGACATCGGCGGCTTCCGGGCCGAGCACAGGACGAGCCTCGAGGAGCTCGCGGCGTCCGCGATCGCCGAGGCGAAGGAGTCCGGCTCGCCGGTGCCGCTGCGTGCGATGAACCCGTTCGAGCGCAAGGTCGTCCACGACGTCGCCAAGCGCGAGGGCCTGCGCTCGGAGTCCGACGGGGACGGCAAGAGCCGTCACGTCGTGATCTACCCGGCATCCTGAGGCGCCCGATGCATCCGCTGCCCGAATCCCTGCGGCCGACGGCCGAGCGCCTCTTCGCCGATCGCCTCGAGCTCGCCGAGCGCTTCGTCGAGCTGCTGGCCGAGCAGGGGCCCGAGCGCGGCCTCATCGGGCCGCGGGAGGTCGACCGGCTCTGGGAGCGGCATCTGCTCAACTGCGCCCTGATGGTCGACGCGATCGACGCCCTGGACCACCCCGCCACGACCCTCGCGGACGTCGGCTCCGGGGCCGGCCTGCCCGGCGTCGTGATCGCGATCGCCCGGCCGGACCTGCAGGTCACCCTGATCGAGACGATGCAGCGCCGCGCCACCTGGCTCGAGGAGGTCGACGCCGAGCTGGGCCTCGGTCTCGAGGTGCTGCGGTCTCGGGCGGAGGAGCTGCACGGCCAGCGCAGCTTCGAGCTGGTCACCGCTCGTGCGGTCGCCGCCCTCGACAAGCTCGCGCGCTGGACGCTGCCGCTCGTGGCCGACGGCGGCTCGCTGCTGGCCATGAAGGGCTCCTCGGCGGCCGACGAGATCGAGAAGGCGCAGAAGGTCCTCACCCGGCTCGGAGGGGTGGATCCCACCATCTCCCGGTACGGGGAGGGCGAGGTCGAGGTTCCCACTACAGTGGTCCAAGTGCGTCGCCGTGCGAAGGCGACCAGGAAGGGAGACGCACGTGGCTGAGCGCGATGACTCCTCCTCGGGACACGGCGCGATGGAGGACACCCCGCTGATGCGAGAGCTCACCCGGGACCATGCCCGGCGGAAGAAGCTCGAGGGTCTCGAGTTCCCGCGCTCGGGCGAGACCCGGATCATCACCGTCGCCAACCAGAAGGGCGGGGTCGGCAAGACCTCCTCCACCGTGAACCTGGCCGCCGCCCTGTCCATGGGCGGTCTGAACGTGCTGGTGATCGACGCCGACCCGCAGGGGAACACCTCCACCGCGCTGAACATCGAGCACCATGCCGAGATCCCCAGCATGTACGAGGTGCTGGTGGAGTCCGCACCGCTGTCGGACGTGGTCCAGCAGGTCCCCGAGATGCCGGGGCTGTTCTGCGCCCCGGCCACGATCAACCTCTCCGGTGCCGAGATCGAGCTGGTCTCCCTGGTGGCCCGCGAGAACCGACTGCGCAACGCGATCCGCGACCACCTCGAGGAGCGCGAGCAGCAGGGGCTGGAGCCGCTGGACTACGTGCTCGTGGACTGCCCGCCCTCGCTGGGCCTGCTGACGGTCAACGCCCTGGTCGCCGCGCGGGAGGTGCTGATTCCGATCCAGGCCGAGTACTACGCGCTCGAGGGCCTCTCGCTGCTGCTGAACAACATCGATCTGATCCGCCAGCACCTGAACCCGGATCTGGTGGTCTCCACGATCATGCTCACCATGTACGACGCCCGGACCCGTCTGGCCGCGCAGGTGGCACAGGACGTCCGCGATCACTTCCCCGAGCAGACGCTCGAGACGACGATCCCGCGCTCCGTGCGGATCTCCGAGGCACCCAGCTACGGCCAGACGGTGCTGACCTACGATCCGAGCTCGAGCGGTGCGCTCGCGTATCGTGCAGCAGCGCATGAGCTGAACTCCCGCCCCGCTCCCTGACCCCCGCACCGCGGGGACGTGACGCGATGGTGCGCGCACGACCCGCGGACACCCCGACGGCGATACTTTTCTCGGAAGGACAACGGCCATGACGCAGAAGCGAGGACTCGGTCGAGGACTCGGTGCCCTGATCCCGGGTGCCGGCTCGGCCCCTGCGCCCGAGCAGGAGCTTCGTACGCGCACGCGCCCGACCACCGGCTCGGACGGCGAGACCGGCAGCGCCCGGCCGGTGGACATGTTCTTCTCCGGGGAGAAGGTCTCCCGCGAGGAGGAGAAGGCCCAGCGCGAACGGGCCGGAGCCCGTGACCTGGCCACCGGGATGGCGCGCGCCGCCGCCGAGCGTCGCGGCCGCACGGGCAGCACCGGTGGACGCCGCTCCGCCGCAGCCAGGGCCGCCGCGCCCGCACCGGAGGAGGAGAGCGCGCAGACGGCCGCAGCGGACGCCCCGGCGCGCACCAGCTCCAGCTCCCGTGCCCAGAAGACGGGCAGCGGGAAGACGCGCTCCACGACGTCGCCGTCCAGCGGTTCGCGGTCGACGTCCTCGAACGCCACCTCATCGGGCACGAAGTCCTCGGGGACCAAGAGCTCCGGCACGAAGTCCTCGGGGACCAAGAGCTCCGGAACCAAGAGCTCCAGAACGAAGTCCACCGGCTCGAAGACCACGGGCTCGAAGGCCGCCGGTTCGAAGGCCGCCGGTTCGAAGGCCGCGGGTTCGACGTCCGCAGGCCCGAAGACCACTCCCACGAAGACCGCGACGACCTCCGCGTCGAAGACGGCCTCCAGCGCGAAGAACGGCCCGGTGACGTCCCCCTCCCCGGCCGCTGCGACGTCGTCGAAGGACGAGCCGACGAGCACGCCGGCCGCGGAGCCCGCAGAGGCCGCGACACAGGTCGAGGAGCCGACGACGCCGGTCCAGCCCGGTTCACCGGCGGAGCGACCGGCACCGACGAGCACGCCCGAGCAGCCCGCCCCCTCCGCGGACGACACCCCGACGGCGGAGGAGCCGACGACGCAGGACAGCCCCGTCGTGGACGTCGAGGAGGTGACCCCGACCCCGGCCCAGCCCTCGCCGGCCGACGAGGCGCCCGCCCCCGCTTCTGCGGAGCAGAAGAGCATCCCGGAGAGCCCCGAACCGGTCGACGCAGCGCCGGAGACCAACGTGCAGGACGGCGCGGAGGAGGAGGCACCGGTCGAGGAGGCCGCGGATGACCGTGGCCTGGTGAGCGTGCCCGGCGCAGAGTTCGCCGAGATCCCGATCCACGAGGTGCGGGAGAACCCTCGCAACCCGCGCACGATGTTCGACGACGACGAGCTCGACGAGCTCGCCCACTCGCTGCGCGAGGTCGGAGTCCTCCAGCCGGTGGTCGTGCGTCCGATCTCGGTCACTGCGGACGGCGAATCCTTCGAGCTGGTCATGGGCGAGCGCCGCTGGAGGGCGGCGCGGCGGGCCGGCCTGCAGTCGATCCCCGCGATCATCCGCGAGACCAGCGACGACGACCTCCTGCGTGACGCACTGCTGGAGAACCTGCACCGCAGCCAGCTGAACCCGCTCGAGGAGGCCAACGCGTACCAGCAGCTGCTCGATGACTTCGGCTGCACCCAGGACGAGCTCGGGGACCGTATCGGCCGCTCGCGCCCCCAGATCACCAACACGCTGCGCCTGCTGCGTCTGCCGGCGCTCGTGCAGCGCAGGCTCGCGAGCGGTGCGCTGAGTGCCGGCCACGCCCGCGCTCTGCTCTCCCTCGACGAACCGCGTCTGATGGAGGAGCTCGCCCAGCGGATCGTCCAGGAGGGACTGAGCGTCCGCGCCGTGGAACGTCTCGTGGCTCGCGGCGGTCAGCAGCAGACCACCCGCACGGTGCGCCGCAGCACCTACGATCCGCACGTCGTGGATCTGACCAGCCGCCTCTCGAACCGTCTCGAGGCTCCGGTGAGGATCGACGTGGGGAAGCGCAAGGGGCGCATCACCTTGGAGTTCACGAACCTCGAGGATCTCGAGCGCCTGGTCGAGAACATCGGGCTCGATGTCCCCCTCCCCACGGGGGAGGACCGCGCCGACAGCTGAGCACGGCTCGCGCTGCAGAAGGGGACCCGCTGCGGCGGGTCCCCTTCATGCTGTGCGCTCGTTTGAAGCGGGAGGGATGATTGTGACGGTGTCTGACGATCCGTCAGATCAGATGCCGTCACTGCTCATCCCCTGCCCTCCACGGGCGGGTCAGATGCCGTCCATGGGTTGTCCACCGATGTGCACAACCTTGTGGACATCTTTCGGCGCGCAGACGGTCAGTGTGGGTCGACGGTGGAAATGGCGCGATCTCCGCTCCCACCGCGCGGCTGCACTTCACTGAGCGAGGAGACAATACTTCCGAGGCGCTGACGCCTGATGTCAGGGTTCCACGGGAAACGGGCTCACGAGCGCTCCGTGAGAACCCGAAGGTCCCGGTTTCATGAGAAACCGACGTGATGGCGCTGCGACGGTGCATCCCCTTCCCTCCTGGCCGCGGTGCTCAGTGGGTTTCGCGTGAAACGACATGCGCACGCGTCCGCTCCGCATTGGTCAGCGAGCCCGCTGTATAGGTGCTAGTCGAAGGAGGGTCCCGCTCATCTTGAGCATCAGGCTTCCAACGGCCGGCTCTATGTGCCCGTTTCCCGTGGAACCTTCGTTTCCAAGCGACTACCCGTCGAAGTCGTTCCACGTGGAACGCAAGCAAGGGCATCCGTGTGCAGCGCGGCCATCGCTCTACTCCCCGGTAGGCAGCGCACCGCCACGAATCCTCAGAAAGGCAGTGCAGCGTCGGTTTCTCGTGAAACGGGCCGCGGGCTGCCTTCGCACGTGTCTTCCTTCACCCGGGTTTCACGGGGAACGGCTCACGGGGAGTGCCGTGCCGGCTTCGTGCAAGCTCCTCTGCATCTCGTAGGGCGGTGAGAGCAAGTCAGCTCTATCACCGTTTCACGTGCAACCTCGTGATTGACTGCAGAGAGCGTTCTGCTGCGCACTCGCGAGTCCAAAGGCACGCCCCTTCCCCGCATCGTGGCATCGCACTGGGCGCGTCGCCGGCCAGCCGCTCCAGGCGTCTTCGTGGCAGCAAGTACAAGTTCTGACGGTGGGCCCGGACCCGCTGGTGAGGAGCCGATCGTCGGTCGTTGGAGAAGGTGGAGCGCGACAGATCTTGTTTCCCGTGAAACCACGGAAGTCCGTGCCCAGTTTCTGCAACGGAACGAGGTTCGAGCCGACGGTCACTGGCTCCAATCATCAGCGCCCTCATCTTCGCCTCATCCGGTCCCGCCGATAGAAGGTTTCTCGTGAAACACGTCGCGAGGTGGCTTCGTTGACCTCCAGCTAAGCCGATCGCACGTACTGTCGAGCCGGAACTGTGGAGTGTGAGGCTGGTGCACGTCGGGCTCGGTCTCGGCAGCTATCGGCATGAATGCGATGTTCCACGGGAAACGCAGCAGGCTCGCGGACCGCGCTCTCACGCGGTAGTAGGGGACCATCTACGTCGTAGCTCTCCTCCAAGGACTCCCCTGGACGGAGGTCAGCCCGCCGGTGTGAGGATGTGTCCGGCGGCTGAATGGCGTGCTCCAGTGGATGAACACTCCAGTGCAGCTGTGCGGAAGCCGATCGGAAGACACTAGGGCTCGGCCGCGCCCCGTCCTGTCTCGCGATGCCGATGCCGGTTTCACGAGAAACCTTCGGAGTTCTCTCTCGTTACGCCTGGTGAGGGTGGATCGGGAAGGCCCCCGTTTCACGGGAAACCGCGCGCAAGACCGGAAGCTCGGCCCCGCACTCTTACGGGCAGCGCAAGAAGCAGTTCTCCTGGGGTCGCGGCGTACCGACGCCCAGCATCAATTCCGTGCCTACGTACTACAGGTCAGTACCGGCGGTCGTCCCGGACTTGCAACTCCCGGGTTCACGTGAAACCCGCATAGCTCGCTCACTGGCAGAACGGGGCTCACTCATCGTCGCGCGCGACGCCGGAGCCTTCCTCGCCCCTATCCAGAGCTTGTCTAGTGCTGCCGTCTAGTGCGGAGCAGAGGCAGGCTTCACGTGGAACACAGTGTTCGCGCTCGGATGAGCCGTCCGGTCAAGGGGCATTGGGAGGCCACGTCCAAGGGTGGCCGTTTCACGAGAAACCATGTCGGTGCCCACCTCTTGTCGTTCGACTCCACACCGGCCCCCTCCGATGCGGGCACCGCGCCTCCTCTCCCGGGGGACCAACTGACTCCGTAGCGACGGCTTTGGTCAGAACGACAATCACCCCGCATCGCCTCTGTACACAGTGTGCGCAACATTGTGGACAAGTCCATTTGGACAACCGTACGAAATGTGATGCGGAGGTGAACAAGTGGGTGCGCGGACGGCTTCAGTCTGGAGTCAACCTCGGGCATCCGGCTACATTTGTGCAGGTCAGAGCGTGTTCTCTACAGCTGCCAGGATCCTCCAGCCGGGCAACGGTTATCCACAATTCGTTGTGGATCGGGTTGTGGATATGCCTGCGAATCGGTGTGGACAACACTGTGGACGACTGTGTGCACAACCCAGTCAGGGCACGTCAGTGCAGCCGGTACCGGTAAAACTTGACAGTGTGGAGGCGAGCGGTGGCGCCGGCACCTATGGCGCGCCGGCACGCAGCACGACTCGGTCAGCGCCCGGGACCGAACTCCGCGTCGATGACGTGCTTCGGCTGAGCTCCTGTGCGGCGCAGCTCGAGCCTCCACGGCCCGGGCAGCGTGACCTCGTTCCCGGTGAGGTCGCAGCCGGTGAGCTGCGGCAGCACCGATCCCGCGTCGCCCCCGCCCTCATCGACCGCCCGGCTGTGGCGGAAGCGCAGCCAGGTGGGCAGCGCCTCGATGCGCCATTCCTCGAGCAGCGCCTCCGTCGGCTCCTCGATCAGGAGCACACGAGCGGCATCGCCCCAGCGGCGGCCCAGCTCCCGCAGCACCGTCGGCGCAGGGCGTGACGGCCCGGCCCACGGCGCGCTCACCACCACCACGACGGGCGGCGCGGGAACGGGGCCGAGACCGGTGTCGAGAACGGGGTTCACGTCCGTGCTCCCGCCCCCCAACGGAGCGCTCCCCCGGGGAGGACCCGACGTCACTGGGCGACGGTGTGGGCCACGGCCTCGTCGACGTCCACACCGGCGGCGGTGTCCGCGAGCCAGCGCTCGGCGTCCAGCGCGGCCTGGCAGCCCGTGCCGGCCGCCGTGACCGCCTGACGGTAGGTGTGGTCGACCACGTCGCCGGCGGCGAACACCCCGGGAACGGAGGTGTGGGTCGAACGGCCCTCGCAGACGATGTACCCCTCGCCGTCGAGCTCGAGCTTGCCGCGCAGCAGCTCCGTGCGCGGGATGTGGCCGATCGCCTCGAACACCGCATCGGTGAGCAGCACGCGCTCCTCGCCGGTGACCGTGTCGCGCAGCGTCACGGACTCGACCTTGTCGGTGCCGTTGATGCTGACCACCTCGCTGTTCCAGGCGAAGCTCAGCTTCGGATCGGCCTCGGCGCGGCGCGCCATGATCTTCGAGGCGCGCAGCTGGTCCCGACGATGGACGAGGGTGACGGACTTGCCGAAGCGGGTGAGGAAGGTGGCCTCCTCGACCGCGCTGTCGCCGCCGCCGACCACGACGATCTCCTGGTCCTTGAAGAAGAAGCCGTCGCAGGTCG
>CAZHSL010000098.1:6783-8007 GCA_964535185.1 uncultured Corynebacterium sp. | reverse complement strand
CCCCCGCGCCCCGCGCGAGTTTTCCGCATTGAGGACCGATGCTCGCCGGCACATCGGTCCTCAACGCGGAAAACTCGGATGGCGCCGGCCAGGCGGGCCGGGTCGCGCCGGCCGGGCGGGCCGGGTCGCCTGGCCTCGCACTGGCCGGCCGGGCCGGGTCGCCGGGCCTCGTACCGGCCGGCCGGCGCCGCGCGGCGTCAGAGGCTGATCACGTCCGCCATCTTCCCGGTGCGGGAGGACTCGTAGGCCGCGAGGATCACACCCAGCACGCTGACGCCCTCCACCTCGGTGTTGATCGGGCGCTCGCCGGCGAGCAGGCAGTCCACGAAGTGCGCGACCTCCGCGGCGAAGGTCTCGACCTGCTCGTGCTCGAAGACCTGCTCCTCCTCGCCCCGCACCTGCACGCGCAGGGTCGAGCCGTCGGAGCTCAGCGAGCCCTTCTCGCCCACCACGGAGAAGCGGTCCGTGCCCGGTGCCGCCTGGTACGCCCAGGAGGTCACCATCTGGCCCACCGCACCGCTGTCGAAGCGCACCAGCACCTGCGCCGAGTCCTCGCCCTCCATGAACTTCAGGCGGTGCGTGGACAGCATCGCGAACGCGCTGGTGGGGACGGCGCCGGCGAGATGCAGCATGAGGTAGGTGGGGTGGTAGCCGGTGTCGATCAGCTCGCCGCCGCCGGAGGTCGCGGCGTTCGCGCGCCAGCCCATCGAGTCGGGATCGAAGTCGTTGTAGAACGAGTCGGTGGTGCGCACCTCGTACACCTCGCCCAGCGTGCCGGCGTCGAGGATCTCCTTCGCCTTCGCGACGGCCGGCATGAACAGCTGGTTGTGCGCGCACATCAGGGTCACGCCCGCCTTCTGCACGGCTTCGGAGACCTGCTTCGCCTCTTCCGGAGTGAGGCACAGCGGCTTCTCGCACAGGATGTGCTTGCCCGCCTCGGCGGCCGCGAGGATCGCAGGGGTGTGCAGGTGGTGGGGCAGGCAGATGTCGATCGCGTCGACGTTCTCGTCCTTCACCAGCTCGGTGAAGTCGGTGTAGCCCTTCGCGCCGGTCTCGGCCTCGCGGCGGGCGAGCGCCTCCGGGTCGACGTCGGCGATGGCGGTGACCGTCGCGCGGTCGGAGACGGTGGCGTAGGCGTTCAGGTGCGCGGTGGCGATGCCGCCGCCGCCCAGGATGCCGATGCGGACGGGGGAGGGGACGGTCGTGGTCATGCGGGAGCTCCTC
>CAZHSL010000098.1:0-6683 GCA_964535185.1 uncultured Corynebacterium sp. | reverse complement strand
CGGTGCGTGGTGCCTCAGGCGGCCGCGGCGTTCGCGGCGACCACCAGGGCGGTCAGGGCCTGGGCGCGGTCGAGGTTCTCGCTCGTCTCCTCGCCGGAGCGGATCGCGCGGACCCACTGCGCGAAGGGGTTCGCCCCGTCGCCGGGGACCTCGAGCGCGACGGGACCCTCGCCGGTGTCCACGCTGGTGCCGCCGTCGGCGCCGAGCCCGTGCTGGAAGGAGCCCTTCGTGCCCTGCACCTCGATCGAGAACGGGCTCGCGGGCGTGACGAACCCGGTCTCGATCACGCCGATCGCACCGTCGGCGCCGGTCACGGTGACCACGGCGTTGTCCTCCACGCCGCGGCCGGTCATGTCCGTGTACGTCGCCGAGCGCACCTCGACGTCCGCACCCAGGATCAGCTGGGTGAGGTAGACGGGGTGGGCGGCGAGGTCGCTGAACGCCCCGCCGATCGCGGCGGCCGGGTCGTAGAAGCGCGCCGGCAGCCAGTCGGCGACCGAGCCGTTGTGCGCCAGGCGCACCCGCGAGTAGGTCAGCCGCCCCAGCGTGCCCTCCTCGAGCACGCGGCGCAGCGCGAGCGCGTACCCGTGGGCCAGGCGGGGCAGGGACACGGTCAGCCGTACGCCCGCCTCGCGCGCCGCGGCTATCAGCTCCTCGCCCTCGGCGACGGTGGGGGCCAGCAGCTTCTCGGTGAACACGTGCTTGCCCGCGGCGATCGCCTTCCCGATCACCTCACGGTGCGCGCTGGTGGCGGTGGTGACGGTGACGCCGTCCAGATCCTCCCGGGCCAGCAGCGCCTCGAGATCGCCGGTGAACTCGACGCCGAGCGTCTCGGCCAGGGCGCGGCCGCGCTCGGCGTCCTCGTCCCAGACGGCGACCAGCTCCGTGTCGGGATGCTGCTGCGCTTCGCGGGCGTACTCCTCGGCGTGGACGTGCCAGGCCGACAGCGCGGCGATGCGTAGTGGTGCGGACATTCTTCCTCACGATCTCTCGGATGGTTCGCGGCACGCCTGCTGGGCGGAGCACCGCACGACGGGTCGGGGCCGGGGCCCCGCGCCGCCTGACCGGTTCAGTCGGGCAGGCGGACATTCGGATCCGGCTCCCCGAAGTTCTCGGGCAGCTGGAACGGGCAGAATTGCTGCATGGTCGGATCGACGTAGGCCTGCGCCTCCTTGACCAGGTTCTCCGGGGTGTCGGAGCCCTGGTTCAGGCTCTCCTGCATCGTCATCATCGCGTCCCACAGCTTGGTGCCCACCGGCAGCGGCGGCCGGGACTGAGCGACGCCCAGCAGCTCGGCGAAGAAGCGGATGTCCTGGTTCCAGCCCTCGGGATCCGCGAGCGTCTCCAGGTTCGTGGGGATGCGGCTGATCCCGTTGGCGAGGATCTTCTGCCCCTGGTATCCGGCGTAGAACGACATGAACCGCCAGGCTGCCTCGGACATGCTCGCGCCCTTGGGCATCGTCAGCGAGAACCCGCCGGCCCACGTGAAGGGGTCATCGCCCTCGTTCGGCACCGGCAGATGGGTGACGGTGTAGTTCATGTCCGGCTTGTAGTCCGCCTGCCCCTGCACGCCCCACGGGCCGGTGATCTGGAACAGCTGCCGGCCGGAGAAGAACGACGTCTGCTCGGGCGGGGCGTTCGGCGGCTGGTAGGTGGCCTTGAAGGCGTCCAGCCGGGGGAAGTCCAGCCGCTCGACCCAGCCGGAGTACATGGTGGCCACATCGAGCATCGGCTGCTCGTCCAGCAGCATGCGGCACTCGGCGTTGTCGTACAGCGGCACCTTGTTCGCGATCGCCCACATCAGCAGCGAGGCCTGGTCGTCCCAGGGGATCCACGTGACCTGCTCGTAGGAGCCGCGCTCGTCCTGGATGCTGACCTGCTCGTCGAGCTCCCACATCTGCTCGTAGGTCAGCGGGCCGTTCGTCGGGTCCAGCAGGGCGCGGTCCACGCCCGCCTCGTCCGCCAGGTCCAGGTTCACGTACATGCCGCGGGTGTCGGTGTCCATCGGCAGGCCGTAGTAGTGGCCGTCGTAGAACAGCTCGTCGGTGGCGAACTTGACCCAGCCGGACATGTACTCCTTCGGGCTCACCCCCTCGTACTCCTCGATCAGGCCGTCGATCGGCTCGAGCAGCCCCAGCGAGGCGAACTGCGAGGTGTTGAAGCGGTCCATGAAGTAGACGTCCGGGCCGGTGCGTCCGCGCACCGCGGTGATGACGCTCGAGGCGTCGCCCTCCCCGTTGGAGGGCACCTGGGAGACCTCGACGGTGACGTCGGGGTTCTCGGTGGTGAACGCCTCGACCACCTCGGCCTCGACGTCGGCGTCGGAGGCCCAGATGCCCCACAGCCGCACCAGGTTCGGGTCGCGGTCGGATCCGGTGGGGCGATCCGTGCAGCCGGTGATCGCGCCGCCGGCGATGGAGACGGAGGCACCGGCGCCCAGGGCCTTGATCAGAGTGCGTCGATCGATCACTTGAAACCTCCCAGGGAGATGCCGCTGACGAAGTAGCGCTGGAACAGGAAGAACAGGATCACCAGCGGCAGCACCACCAGGAACGAGGCCGCCATCAGCAGGCTGAAGGGGACGTCCTGCGCGTTGACGGAGCGGAACACCTCCATACCGATGGAGAGCGTCTGCAGGTTCTGGTCCTGCAGGTAGATCAGCGGTCCCATGAAGTCGTTCCAGGTGCCCACCGCGGCGAAGATCGCCACCACGGTCAGGGCCGGGCGGGTGGAGGGGAAGACGATCCGCCACGCGATCGACCAGTCGCTGGCGCCGTCGACCCGGGCCGCGTCGAGCATGTCGCGCGGGGTCTGCAGCATGAACTGCCGCAGCAGGAAGGTGAAGAACCCTCCGGCGAACAGTGCGGGCAGGATCAGCGGTGCCCAGGTGTTCACGAAGCCCAGCGCCGCCCACATGTCGAACATCGGGATCAGCGTGACCGGGAACGGCAGGAACAGGGTCGCCAACACCACGAAGAACACCTTGTCGCGGCCGGGCCAGTCGATGCACGAGAAGCCGTAGGCGACGATGAAGTTCGAGACCACCGAGAACACCACCACGCTCAGCGTGATCAGCGCGCTGTTGCGGAAGAACAGCCAGAACGGCATCACCGTGGTGGCCTCGCGGAAGTTGCTCCAGTGGAACTCCTGCGGGAACAGGGTGGGCGGGACCATCGCGAGCTCCTCGGGTCCCTTGAGGGCCGAGATGATCATCCAGTACAGGGGCAGGGAGAACAGGAGCAGCACCGCCAGGATCACCAGGCGGGAGATCCAGGCGCTGATCCCGGTGGGCCGTGAGCCGTCGGGGTTGCGGCCGTAGTCCGAGCGGGACTTCAGGGGGCGGGTCGGCTCCGCCGTGCGCCCCGGGGAGTTCAACTGTGTGATCGCCATGATGTCGCTTCCTCTCAGCCCGCGGCCACGTCGTAGTTGACGAACCGGCGCGAGAGCCAATAGATGAGGCCGGCCAGGAGCATCCCGAACAGGAACAGCAGCACCGCGAGCGCCGAGGCGAAGCCCAGCTGCCCGTAGGAGAAGGCGTTCCGGTAGAGGTACAGCATGTAGAACAGCGTCGCGTTGTCCGGGCCGCCGTCGGTCATGATGTACGCCTCGGTGAACACCATCATCGCGCCGGAGACGCCCGTGATCAGGTTGAACAGGATCGTGGGGGTCAGCAGCGGCAGCGTGATCGCGGTGAACTGCTTCATCTTCCCGGCGCCGTCGATGCGCGCCGCCTCGTAGAGGGTGGAGGGGATGTTCCGCAGCCCGGCGAGGTAGATCAGTGCCGCGTTGCCGGCCGCCAGCTGGGCCATCAGGATGATCACGATCTTCGCGTAGCGGGGCTCGCCCAGCAGGTTCGTGTCCGGCATCCCGAACAGGCCCAGGAACTGGTTGACGATGCCGAACTGCGGGTTGACGAACACGATGAAGATGAAGGACATCGCGAACATCGGGATCAGCGAGGGCAGGTACAGCAGGGTGCGGTACACCGCCACCTCGCGCACGTTGCGGTTCATCGCCAGCGCCAGCAGCAGCGCCACCACCAGACCCAGCGGCACCGCGATCAGCATGTAGTAGACCGTGTTGCCCACCGAGGTGCGCACCAGCGGATCCAGGAACGCGGCGATGTAGTTCTGCAGGCCGATGAAGGTCGGGGTCTGCATGCCCGAGTACTGGGTGAGGCTGATGGCGAAGGAGTACACCAGCGGGTAGATCACGAAGACGATCACCCCGATGACCCACGGCGAGATGAACAGCAGCCCCGTGGTGAGGTTCCGCTTCTCGCGCCGGCTCAGCCGCCGACGGCCGCGCCGTGCGCCGTCGCTCCCGGGCGGGGCCTGCGCGATTCCGCGCGGCGGGGCGCCCGGTGGACGGGCGGGCCCGACGGCGACGCTCGAATCGCTCGCGCTCATGATGCTCCTTCCGAAGGCACCGCGTCATCGCCGGTGCGTGCACGGGGCGGGACGGAGTGCTCCCGCCACAGCGGATCCGGGGATCGGAGGATCCCTCCGCCGTTGGTGAGGTAGGTTACTCACACCGATTGACATAATCAACGTGTCGGCACCGGGGAATTTCCGGATGGTGCCGACGGGCCCCGCACATCGTGCGCCGCTGCGGGGAGCGCTCCCGGGACCCGCCGGGACGGCCGATCAGGGAGGAGCGGCATGCGCGGGACATCGATGGCCGACATCGGCTCCTACAACGAGAAGCTTGTGCTGCATCTGATCCGCGCCGCCCCGGACGGGGTCTCCCAGTCCCAGGTGGTGCGCGCCAGCGGCCTCTCGCGGCAGACTGTCTCGCTGATCGCCCGTCGGCTGCTGCTGGAGGGCCTCATCGAGACCGCGGGGCAGCGGATCTCCGGGCCCGGCAAGCCCACCACCATCCTGCGGGCTGTGGCCGACTCCCGCTGGACCATCGGCCTGCACGTGGACCCTGCGCACCTCACCGTGGTGATCTGCGACCTGCAGGGCAACCCGGTGGACTCCACCACGCTGGGCGCCCCCTCCGAGGACTCGGGTGCGGACATCGCCCGCATCGCCGCGGAGATCGAGCGCCTGTGCACCCACCACGGCGCCGTCATGATCCACGACCTCCCGGCCGCCGGCCCGGGTGAGGGCGCCGACGGGGTCGCACCGCCGCAGCCGCCGCCGCGGCGGGTGGTGCTCGGGATCGGGGTCGCGGCCCCCGCCCCGATGGACGTGGCCGCCGGTGCGCTCACCACGCCGCCGTGGCTGCCCGGCTGGCACGGCACCGCCGTGGTCTCCGAGCTCGAGGCGGCCACCGGCCTGCCCGTCCTGCTCGACAAGGACACCAATGCGGCGCTGACCGGCGAGATCTGGGCCGGTCATCTGCCCGCCGAGGAGACCGTGCTGTACCTCTACCTCAGCCACGGCGTGGGCTCCGCGGTCAGCGCCGACGGCCGCGTGCACCGCGGCGGCAGCACCCAGGCCGGCGAGATCGGGCATCTGCCCACCGGCCTCGCCGTCGAGCTCTGCCGCTGCGGGCGGCACGGCTGCCTGAACCTGTTCACCGACGCCCGCCGCATGATCGAACGCGCCACCGCTGCGGGAGCGGAGGTCTCCCCGGATGACATCCCCGCCGCGGTCGACGCGATCGCCGCCGCCGCCGAACGCGGCGAGGCCGCTGCGCTGCAGGCCGTCGAGCAGCACCTCGACGCCGTGGTCGCGGCGCTGGAGATCCTCTCCAGCATCCACGACCCCCGACGGATCATCGTCGGCGGCCCGATGCTGACCGCGCTGCTGCCCCTGGCGGTGCCCCGCATCCGCGCCGGCATCGCACCCAGGCTCGAGGAGTCCGGTAGCACGCTGCACTTCTCCGAGCTCGGCAACGCCGTCGGTGCGATCGGCGCCGCCTGCCTCTTCCTCGAGGAGGAGCTGTCCCCCGGTCGCCGGCTCGGGGCGCGAGCGAGGAGCAGGGCATGAGCAGCCGAACCCCCGCCTACGTGCCGCGCCCCCGCCGGCGGACCACCTGGCTGGTGGAGGGCGTCGAGCATCTCTACGCCGTGGTGCGGATCCAGCTGGTGTGGCTGGGGCTGACGCTCCTGGGGCTGATCGTGTTCGGCATCGCCCCGGCCACCTGCGCCGCGGCCGAGGCGCTGCGGGCCGAGCGGCGCGGGGAGCTCACCCGGGCGCTGCCCCTGATGTGGGAGACCTACCGGCGCGAGCTGATCCCCGCCGGGATCCGGATGCTGCCGCTGATGGCGGTGCAGACGCTGGCCCTGCTGATGCTCTGGCAGGCCGCGGCGGGGCTCAGCAGCAACCCCGCTGTCATGGCCGTGATGGGGACGTTCGGTGCACTCATCGCCGGCTGGGCGGGCGTCTCCCTCGCCGCGATCGCCGTCGCCCCGCGCGTGCGTGACCAGGACCTTCTGGTCACGTGGCGGCTCGCCCTGCTGATGCCCGGGGCCGTGCCGCTGCGCAGCCTCGCCCTGGCGGTGCTGCTGGCCGCCTGGACCCTGCTGTGCACGAGCGTGTGGCCGCTGGGCATGCTGCTCGGCGCGGGTCTCGCGATCGACGTGGCCGTCGGCCTGCTCAGCAGACGCATCTCCCTGCTGCTCGAGGATCTCAGCGCCCGACGGTCCGGCCCGCCCCCGGAGCCGGCCGACCTGGACGCCCCTGACGCCCGCGACCCCTGACATCCCGCCGCTCCCCGGCGACTTCACCCCG
>CAZHSL010000097.1:0-8080 GCA_964535185.1 uncultured Corynebacterium sp. | reverse complement strand
GGCGGCGGCGCCGGCCCCTCCGAGGCCACCGTGCAGCGCGTGAAGTGGGGCGTGGTGATCGTGATGGCCGTCGGCGGGCTGCTCGCCGCCGCCGCCGCGCTCACGGTGATCGGCATCCGCCGCCGACGGTTCCGCGCCCGCGACGAGCGCTGGGCCGCGCTGATGACGGGAGGCGCCACGGCCGCGAAGGGCGCGGAGGGTGCGACCGCGCTCGCCGCGGAGCGCACCTGGCGCGGAGCGGGGGAGCTGGCCTGGTCCGAGATCTCCCGCGAGCTTTCCGTGCGCGAGACCGCGATCCGCTGGCTCCGGATCACCGGGGCCTGGGGCCGCACGCCCACGCGCCTGGGCCTGGACCCCGCGCTGCCGCCGCACCGCGCCCTCCAGCACCTGCTCGCGCAGATCGAGGCCGCCGATCGCGAGGTCACCGCCGAGCACCGTGCCGCCGCGGCGCGCATCGCCGACGCCTTCACCGCCGCCCGCTACGCAGCGCCCCTGCCGGAGTCCGCGCCGGGGGAGACCGGCGAGGGGCCGACGGCCGAGGCCACCCCCGGCGCCCAGCCTCCCTTGCGCCGCGACGCGGACCTGCTCATCGAACTGATCCGCGGCGTCCGCTGAGCGCGAGGTCGCTGCACGGGAAGCCCCTCCGCCGAACGCTACGGCTTGAGCACGTACTCCTTGGCCTCGAGGGCGTCGAGCGCCATGCGTGCCGCGCCGAGGGGTACGACCTCGTCGCCGAGCACGGACAGCGCCACGGCCGGGACGTTGATGCACATCATCTCCAGCTGCGAGCGGACCGCGTCGAGGAAGGGCCGGCCGCCCACGGTGAGGTCGCCCGCGATCACCACCAGCTCCGGGTCCAGCACCGAGACCAGCACCGACGCCGCGCGTGCGGTGTGGTGCGCGAGATGGGTGGAGAGCTTGCCCGCCTCCTCCTCGCCCCGGGCGGCGGCGTCGAACACCTCCTGCGCGGTGCGCCCCGCCTCGTCGAGCACGGCGGCGGCGTTCCAGGTCTGGTCGTGCAGCAGGCGCCCCAGCTCGGCCGCGGCACCCGAGCGCCCGTGGTGGGCGCGGCCGCCCAGCACGATGCCCTGGCCGCTGGGCCGGCCCGAGAGGATCAGCGCGACGTCGTCGGCGTAGCGGGCGGCCCCCTGCCATTTCTCCCCGAGCGCGGCCAGGGTGCCGTCGTTGCCGGCGACGGCCGCGCAGTCGAACCAGCGGCTGACCGTCCCGGCCAGGTCCAGCCCGGTCCAGCCAGCGATCTGGCTCGAGCGGAGCACCCGGCCGCCCGCATCCACGACACCGGTGGTCGCGGCACCGATCGTCCACACCGGGCCCGCCTGGGCCGCGGCGCGCTCGGCGAGCTCGCGCGCCGTCGCGAGGCGTTCCGGGGCGGGGACGGCCGCAGGGACCGCCGCGCTCTCGCGCGCCGCGATGCGTCCCTCGAGGTCGGTCGCGACCACCCGCACCTGCGAGGGCGAGAAGGACAGGCCCAGGGCATAGCCCGCCGTGGCCCGGAAGGCGTAGCGGCGCGCGGGGCGCCCGGATCCTCCCGTGGCCGGGGCGTGCGCCTCGACCAGGCCCCGCGCGGTGAGCTCCTCGAGCACGGCCGTGAGCGTCTGCCGGGACAGTCCCGTCAGCTTCGCCATCGCCGAGAGCGTGACCTCCGGGTGGGCGCGCAGCGTCGCCAGAACGGTTCGGCGGTTCCAGCGGCGCACCAGCGTGGTGTCGGCGCCGGAGAACCCGGGGCCCGGTTCACTGGGGGTCATGGGCTGCCTCTCCGTGCGCGGACTGGACGGTGCGGTGCCGCGTCGCCCTCACGGGACCGCCCCGCATCATGACCTCGAAGGGTACTGCTCGATCGCTCCACGCCCGCGGTGAGGCGCCGCACTCCCGTTCGGGGGCACGCCCCCTCGACACCGTCACACCCGCGCCGGGCGCACGGCGTGCCGTGCGGCGGGCGGCCCGGGTCGCGCCGCCCGCCGCACGGGCCGGTGTCACTTCCGTCGCTCGTACGCCGTCTGGTGCGCGGCCAGGTAGTCCGGCAGGCCGATCTGCTCGAAGGTCGCCACGTGGTCGTCCCACTCCGCGAGCGAACGCTCGCCGGTGACGAACGCCGCCAGCGACTCGTCGGCGTACTTCGCGATGTCGTTGCCGATCGTGGTGACCTGCTGCGACTCCTCCGAGGAGAAGGTGAAGGCCGGCCACACCTCGCTCAGCGCGAAGGGCTCGACCACCTTCGCACCCTCGGTGGACTGCTCCGAGGTCTCCACACCGCGGAACCATTCGTCGGTGGCCCAGCCGGGGTACCAGCCGCCCAGGTAGATGACGTGCTCCTTCAGCCCCTCGTCCACGGAGGGCGCCTCCAGGATCTCCGGGAGCAGCTCGAGCTCCCCGTCGACCTCGTGATAGCTCTCGCCCTCGACGCCCAGGAAGAACAGCCGCGCGCCCTCCTCGCTGTACCAGAAGTCCATCCAGCGGGCGAGCTCGATCGGGTGCTCGCAGTTGTCGGTCATCACGAAGTTCCCGATCGAGGAGAGCTCGGAGCGCACCGCGTGCCAGGCCGGCTCGTCCCCGGCATTGCGCACCAGGGGCTTCAGCGCCACGTAGTTCTCGCCCTCGTCCCCGAAGAACCCGGCCGGCGCCTGGATGGCGCAGGACCCGAGCAGACCCTCGGTGCCGGCGGCGGTGAAGGCCGCGAAGTCCGTCGAGAAGATGTCCGGCTGGAGCAGCCCGTCGGCGTACAGGCCGTGGAGGAACTCGAGCATCTCCCGGTAGCCGTCGCTGGCCGGGTAGTACCGCACCGCGCCCGTGTCGGGGTCCAGATCCACGGCGGCGCCGGCGTCGGTGCCCTTGTTCGCGATCCCGAAGGTGCCGTAGAGGCTCGAGAAGATGCCGCCGATGCCCTGGCCTCCCAGCGGGATCGCGCCGTCGTGGGAGGCCTTGACCTCCTCGAGATAGGCCCGGAACTCCTCGAGGGTCTCGGGGGCGGACATCCCGGCCGCATCCAGCCAGTCCTGCCGGGCCCAGAGCTTGGTCTGGTAGCGCAGACCGAGCGTGGTCGGGTCGTAGATCCCCGGCAGCGAGTAGATGTTCCCGTCCGGGAAGGTCAGGCCGGTGCGCAGCGCCGGGTACTCCTCCATCCGGGCGGTGAGGTTCGGCATGTACTGATCGATCAGGTCGTTCAGGGCCACGAACACGCCCTGCTCGCCGTACTTGGCGATGTCGCCGCCGGGCACGCCGGTGCGGTAGAACGCCTCCGGGTAGTCGCCGCTGGTGAGCGTGAGGTTGCGGCGCTCGGCGACCGCCTCCTCGCCGACCAGGCCCCAGTCGATCTCGATGTTCGTGATCCTCTGCGTCTCCTGCACGGAGGAGACCTGGTTCCAGTCCTCGGCCGAGGTGTTGGCCCGGCGCGTCATCAGCGAGATCGTCACCGGCTCGTCGACGATCGGCATGCCCTCGGGGTTGAGGTTGTCATCGGGATTCTCGATCTTCTCGGCGGTGTCCGCGCCGCCGCCGCTGCCGCCGCCGCAGGCGGCCAGCGCCGCGGTGGAGGCCAGGACGGCGGAGGAGGTGAGAACGGTGCGACGGGTGAACGGGGAGGTGGTCATGATGTCCTCTCGGGAGCGTGCGTGGGATGCGGTGCGGGGTCGTGGGCGGACGGGGGTTCATGGGGCGGTGCCGCGGCGCGGGGCAGGCCCCGCTCGAGGCACCAGGCGGAGGCCGCGACGGGGACGCCGACGCCGATCACCGGGAGCAGTCCCGGCCAGCCGGAGGCGAGCAGCGCCAGCGGCCAGCCGACCCAGATCGTGATCAGCGCGAGCGACAGCACGGGCCGGGCCATGCCGAGGGCGAGCCCGGTGGCGAACAGGTGCGAGAGCCGGGCCGGGGGTGCGGCGGCGTCGGCGGTCCGCTGAATCACCAGCGGCAGGTAGGGGAGCGTCGTGGCCAGCAGCAGCGCGGCCAGCAGCACCAGGCCCTGGGTGATCGCGGCCGGGATCGGGGCCTGGCTGCGCGAGAGCCACCAGGTCGCCGCGAGGGAGGCGAGGAGCGCGGCGGCCAGGAGCCCGGCGGCGGAAGCGGGCCGACGGTGCGCGCGCCAGCGCGCGCACATCGTGCCCCGCACGTCGACGTCCCGTTCCCCGCGGGCCCAGGCGCTCGCCACCGCATGGGCGCCGACGCTCGCGGGGCCCAGCCCCAGCACGACCCCGCCGCGCAGCGTGAGCAGGGTCCACCACAGGTTCAGCCACACCAGCTGCACGGCGAGCCGCAGCAGCGCATCCGCTGCGCCGAGCAGGCCGCCGCCGGCCGTGGGGCGCCCTCCGCGCGGGCTCATCCCTTCACCGAGCCGATCAGCACGCCCTGGGTGAAGAAGCGCTGCAGGAAGGGGTAGATGATCAGCAGCGGCAGCGAGGCCACGATCATCACCGCGTACTTGATCAGCGCCGCCAGGCGCACCTGCTCGACGATCGAGCCGGCGTCACCGCCGCTGCCGGTGCTGGTGCCGCCCCCGCCCGCGGACGGGTCCTGGGAGATGATCAGCAGCTCGCGCAGCACCAGCTGCAGCGGGAACTTGTCACGGTCGCTGAGGTAGATGAGCGCCTTGAAGTACTCGTTCCACAGGCCCACCCCGTGGAACAGGCCCAGGGTGACGATGATCGGCAGGGACAGCGGCAGTGCGATCCGGAGGAAGGTCTGCAGGTCGCTGGCACCGTCGACCTTCGCGGCCTCGCCGAGCTCCTCCGGCACCGTCTGGGTGAAGAACGCGCGCGCCACCAGGATCGACCACGCACCGGCGGCGCCCGGCAGGATCACCGCCCACATGGTGTCCAGCAGGCCCAGGTTCCGCACCAGCAGGTAGGTGGGGATGATGCCGCCGGAGAACAGCATCGTGAACAGGATGTACCAGGTCACCGCCGTGCGGCCGAGCATGTGCCGTCGGGAGAGGGCGTAGGAGCACGGCAGCACCAAGGCCAGGTGCACCGCGACGCCCACCAGCGTGTAGACCAGCGAGTTGCGGTAGCCGATCCAGATCGCCGAATGCCCGAACACGCGCCGGTACCCGTCGAGCGTCGCCTCCACCGGCCACAGCCACACCTTTCCGGTCTGGACGGCCTGGGGGTCGCTGATCGAGGCGATGATCACGAACCACAGCGGGTACCCGACCACCAGCACCACCAGCACCACGAAGAGCACGTTGAAGCGGTCGAACCATCTGTCGTCGCCGCTGCCGACGGCCTTGTGGATCACCCGGGTGCCGTCGAGCCGGTGCGGGCGGTCCGTCCGGGCAGGGGGCGTCGTCGTCGATGTCATGGGATCACCACAGACTGTTCTCGGAGAATTTGCGGGCCAGCTGGTTCACGGTGATCAGCAGCAGGATGTTGATGACGGAGTCGAACAGCCCCACTGCCGCCGCGTAGCTGTACTGGCCCTGGAGCAGACCCGTCTCGTAGACGAAGGTCTGGATGATGTCGGCCGTGCTCGCGTTGAGGTCGTTGCGCATCAGCAGCACCTTCTCGAAGCCGACGGACATGAAGCTGCCGAAGTCGAGGATGAACAGGATGACCACCGTGGGCATGATGGCGGGGAGGTTCACGTGGCGGATCCGCTGCAGCCGGTTCGCGCCGTCGACCTGCGCCGCCTGGTGCAGCTCGGGGTTCACGCCCGCGAGCGCGGCGAGGTAGATGATCGTGCCCCAGCCCAGGGACTGCCACACGCCCGACCACACGTACAGGTGCCGGAACCAGCCCGGGTCCTGCATGAACTGGATCGGGTCCAGGCCCACCAGGCCCAGCACGTGGTTGATCAGCCCGGTGTTCGGGTCCAGGAACGCGAACAGCATGCCGACCACCACCACGGTGGAGACGAAGTGCGGCGCGTAGGTGAGGGTCTGCGAGAACCGCTTGAAGAACCGGCTGCGCAGCTCGTTCAGCGCGAGCGCGAGGATGATCGGCAGCGGGAACAGCAGCATCTGGTAGAGGCTGAGCGCCAGGGTGTTGCGCAGCAGCCGCCAGAAGTAGAAGGAGCCGAAGAAGCGTTCGAAGTTCTCGAATCCGGTCCAGGGGCTGCCGGTGATCCCCTTGTTGGCGATGAAGTCCTTGAACGCGATCTGCACGCCGTACATCGGCACGTAGTTGAAGATCAGGAAGAAGATCAGGGCGGGGGCGGCCAGCAGGTACAGCTGCCAGCTCGCCGCCAGGCCCCGCCGCAGACGGCGCCGACGGCTCGCGGGGGCCGGAGCGCTCGCCGGCGCAGGGCCCGGAGCGTCGGCGGGCGATGTCTCGGAGCGCGCGGCCGACGGGGCTCCGGTCGTCGTGGAGGGGACCGACGTCATGCCGCCGGCTCCGTCCCGAACACCTGCGCCCGCAGCGGATCGATGTCCACCGCCTGCCCCGTCCGGGCGGAGTCCTGCAGCGCCATCGCGCCGAGGGCCGCGTCGATGCCGTCGGCGAGACCGGCCCGGGGGATGCGGTCCTCGCCGGCCGCCGTGCGCCAGAAGGTCTCCGCGAGGACGGCGTCGCCGCCCTGGTGGCCGCTGGGGCCGGTCTCGACGTGCTCGTGCTCGCGGGTGCTCCCGGAGCCGCCGGCGGGGTCGGGGAAGGACAGCTCGATGCTCTGCGCCCCCAGATCGCCCTCGAGCAGGCCCTCGGTCCCGAAGATCCGCAGCCGACGGGTCGAGCGGGGCTGGGCCATGACCGCGGTGAACGTCGCGAGGGTGCCGGAGGCGAACTCGAGCGTGGCGACCTGTCGGTCGGGCAGGCCCGACGGGGCGTAGGGGGAGTGCTGCACCCTCTCGCGCAGCACCTCCTTCGCCGTGGCGTCCCCGAAGTCGATCTCCCCGGTGCCGGCGGCGGGGCGGAAGCGGGGCAGCTGCTCCTGCTCGGGCCGCGGGCGGAAGGCGAGCGCGGAGGCCATCGAGTGCACCCGCACCAGGTGGGAGTCGAGCACGTACCCGAGCACGTCGAGATCGTGGCAGCACTTCTCGAGCATCCAGCCGCCGGAGCGGGACACGTCCTGCCGCCAGCCCTGGTACTGGACCATGGTCAGCCCGGTGCCGAGGTTCTCGTCGGCCTGGACGGCGAGGATCTCCCCGAGGCGGCCGGAGCGCACGATCTCCCGCACCCGCTCGTAGAAGGGCGTGTACCGCAGCACGAACCCCACGACGGTGCGGCCGGCGGGCCGGGCCTGCTCGGCCTCCCACAGCGTGCGGAGCCCGTCGGCGTTCGTGGCGACGGGCTTCTCGACCAGGAGCGGGAGCCCGCGCTCCATCGCCGCGACCGCATAGGGCACGTGCTGGTCGTTCGGGGTGGCCACGACCACGGCATCGAGCTCGTGATCGCGCAGCATCGCGAGCCCGTCGTCGAGGAGCTCCGGCCGCGCGGCGAGGCGATCCGAGGGCTCGCCGAGCGGAGCCGAGGAGCCGACGACGAGGTCGGCGAACGCCTGACGGCGGGCGGGGTCCGGGTCGGCGATCGCGGCGAGCCGTACCGACGCCGCCATATCGTTCGGCACGTTACGGAAGTAGGGGGCTGCTCTCTGCCCTGCTCCCACCAGGCCGACTCGCACGGCCCGTCGTCCAGTAGTCCTATTGATCATGGCATTCGGACCTCGCATCTGGTGCCGATGGAATGCGCAGTCGACCCGCCGCATCCACTTACGTAAGAATGTGGCTAAAACCTAGGAGCGCGGTCAGGGGGTGTCAACCCCCTCGGGAGGGCGGTGCCGGGCCGACCAGGGACGATGCGGGAGGGGGCCACGCAGAGTTCTTCCAGCCGTCACCTGCAGGAGAACCGTCGTTCAGCGCGGAGAACCCGCGCGAGACGGACCCGCGACGGGCGGCCTCTCCCGTCGGGCCTTCGTACCGAGCCCTTCCGTCGGGCCTTCGTCCCGGCCGTTGCAGAGTTGGTGGACCGACCCCGTTGACACCCCAACTTCGCTACATCTGGCCGAGGACGGGCGCCGGCCCGACGACGGGCGCCGGATCGACGGCGGGCGTCGGACCGAGGGCGGGCGCCGGGCGTGGAACGGCAACGCGCCCGGCCGAGCGGCCGGGCGCGTTGCGGAATCGTGAGTCGTGCGTCAG
>CAZHSL010000096.1:0-8098 GCA_964535185.1 uncultured Corynebacterium sp. | reverse complement strand
TCGAGGAGAAGCATGCCCATCTACGAGAACGTCTCCGAACTGGTCGGCCGCACCCCGCTGGTCAAGCTCAACCACCTCGGTGACGAGGTCAAGGCCACCATCGTCGCCAAGCTCGAGTTCTACAACCCCGCCAGCTCCGTCAAGGACCGCATCGGCGTGGCCATGATCGACGCCGCCGAGGCGTCCGGCCAGCTGCAGCCCGGCGGCACCATCGTCGAGGCCACCAGCGGGAACACCGGGATCGCCCTGGCGATGATCGGCAGCTCGCGCGGCTATGACGTCGTGCTGACGATGCCGGAGTCGATGTCCAAGGAGCGGCGGATGCTGCTGCGCGCCTACGGCGCCGAGCTGATCCTCACCGAGGCGTCCAAGGGCATGAAGGGCGCGGTCGAGAAGGCCGAGGAGATCGCGGCCGAGCGCGGAGCGGTCCAGGTCAAGCAGTTCGACAACCCCGCGAACGTGGACATCCACCGCCGCACCACCGCCGAGGAGATCTGGGACGACACCGACGGCTCCGTCGACGCGGTGGTGGCCGGCATCGGCACCGGAGGCACGGTCAGCGGCGTGGGCCAGGTGCTCAAGGAGCGCAAGCCCGAGGTGAGGATCATCGCCGTCGAGCCCGAGGAGTCCGCGATCCTGAACGGCGGCCAGCCCGGCCCCCACAAGATCCAGGGCCTCGGGGCGAACTTCGTGCCCAGCATCCTGGACCGCGAGATCTACGACGAGGTCGTCGACATCGACGCCGAGACCTCGATGGACCGGGCGCGCTCCGTGGCCCGCACCGAGGGGCTGCTGGTGGGCATCTCCTCCGGCGCGGCCATCGAGGCCGCCGTGCGCGTCGGCTCCCGGGAGGAGTACGCCGGGAAGACCATCGTCGTGGTGGTGCCCTCCTTCGGCGAGCGCTACCTCTCCACCCCGCTGTACGCCGAGTACGCGGACTGACGACGGCACCCGCGATGGCGAAGAACCCGCTGGATCGGGTGATGGACGTCGTCGCGACGGTCCGGGAGGACCTCGCGGCGGCGCATCGTCGCGACCCCGCGGCGACCGACGACCTGGCGATCCTGCTGACCTCCCCGGGCCTGCACGCGATCTGGACCCACCGGCTCGCCCATCGGCTGTGGACCCGCGGAGCCCGGCTGCCGGCGCTCGTGCTCGCCCAGGGCGCGCGGTCGGTGACCGGGGTCGAGATCCACCCCGGGGCGCGGATCGGCCGACGCTTCTTCATCGACCACGGCATGGGCGTGGTGGTGGGGGAGACCGCCGAGGTCGGCGACGACGTCATGCTCTACCACGGGGTCACGCTCGGCGGCCGTTCGATGGAGCGCGTCAAGCGCCATCCCACGGTCGAGGACGGCGTGACCATCGGTGCCGGAGCGCGCGTGATCGGCCCGGTCGTGATCGGCGAGGACGCGCAGATCGGCGCCAACGCCGTGGTCGTCAAGGACGTGCCCGCGCGGGCCACCGCGGTGGGGATCCCGGCCACGGTGCGGCTCGGCGGCGCCCATCCCGAGGAGCAGATGGACCCCGCGATCTGGATCTGAGCGGTCCTGCCCCCGGATCGTGCGGCGGCTCGCTCAGCCGTGGAACGGGTCCAGGAACGAGGTGCCGCCCACGCGGTGGAGCCGTCGCTCCCAGTCCGGCAGCACCTCGTGGGCGTCCTCGGCGATCACGTGGTCGAACAGCGCGCTCGAGCCGAGCGGCGGGGCGATGTCGATCAGCACCGTCGTGGCGCCGTGCGAGGCAGCCAGCGGTGCCAGCTGCGCGGAGGGGAACACCACGCCGCTGGTGCCGACGGCGACGAAGAGATCCGCCCGCTGCGCCAGCCGCATCGCGAGCTCGAGGGCGTCCTGCGGGAGCTGCTCGTCGAAGAGCACCACGTCGGGCCGGGTCGGCGCGCCGCACAGCGGGCACGAGCCGGGCACGCCGTGGTCCTCCGCCCGCGGTCCGTCCCCCGGGTCCAGCAGCGCCGACCACGTGCAGCGGGCCTCGAGGCACACCGCGCGCAGGGCGCTGCCGTGCAGCTCCGCGACCACCTCGCTGCCGGCGGCCTGGTGCAGACCGTCGATGTTCTGCGTGATCACCGGTGCGCCGAGCCGTGCGATCGCCCGGTGGCCCGGGGTCGGCCCGTGCGTGCGAGCGATCCGGGCCATCCGCCCCCACACCCGCCACAGCCGGGGCAGCGAGCCCGGGAGCAGATCCGCGTGCATCGCCTCCTCGGTCTCGGGCTCGAGGGCCCACAGCCCGTCCGGCCCTCGGAAGGTGCCCAGACCGGTGCGGGCGCTGATCCCGGAACCGGTGAGGAAGACGATCTCCCGGTGCGCCGGGGTCGGGGCGAAGCGGCCCGCGATCACCACTCCTCGTGCTCGCGCGAGTCCCAGGCCGCCTCCTCGCCGAGGTCGAGGGAGGCGAGCAGGGCGCGGTCCTCGTCGTCCAGCTCGATGCCCTCGAGGCTCGCGTTCGTCCGCTGGCGCTGCGGGTCCTGCGACTTCGGGATCACCACGATGTCCTGGTCGATCGCCCAGCGCAGCGAGACCTGCGAGGCGGAGACGCCGTGCTTGCGGGCGACGCGCCGGAGGGCGAACTGGTCGCCGAGCCCCTCGCGACCGCCCAGCGGGCCCCACGCCTGGGTGACGATGCCGTGCTCGCGGTGGAAGGCGACCGCCTCCGCCCGGGCCAGGGCGGGGGAGAGCTGGATCTGGTTGACCTCGGGGGTCACGCCGGTGGCATCGATCAGCTCCTGCAGCTGCTCCGGCCGGAAGTTCGAGACCCCGATGTGCAGCGCGAGGCCCTCCTCCTTCAGGTCGATCAGCGTGCGCCAGGTCTCCAGAGCGAGGCCGCGGGACGGGTTCGGCCAGTGGATCAGCACCAGGGCGGCGCGCTCCAGGCCCAGCCGGCGCAGCGAGCCGAGGTAGCCCTCGCGGGCGGCCTCGCGGCCCTGGTCGCCGCCGGCGATCTTCGTGGTCACCAGCGCCTGGTCAGGGTCCACGCCGCTGTCGCGCAGGCCCTGGCCCACCGCGGCCTCGTTGCCGTACTGGGCGGCGGAGTCGATGAGCCGGTAGCCCGCACGCAGCGCCTCGCTGATGGCGCGGGCGCCCTCGATGCCCTTCATGCCGGAGGTGCCGAACCCGATCAGCGGGAAGGCGGTGCCGTCGGCGAGGGCGGTGGTCGGGATGGACAGCGCGGTGGCGGTCACAGGGTCCTCCTGGGACGGGGCGGATGCGGACCCTGCCAGGGTATCCGTCCCGGCCGAGGCGGTGCACGCGGGGTTCCCGCTTCCGGCCCGTGCGTGCCGGGTGCTCTGTTAGCGTGCTCGCTGTCTCGAGGACGAAGGAGTTCGTATGACAGCGGCAGCAGCGCGCCCCATCGGGGTGCACGACGAGATCTCCCCGCTGCGGCGGGTGATCGTGCACGGGCCGGGGCCCGAGCTGGAACGGCTCACCCCGGATTCCCGGGAGGAGCTGCTGTTCGACGAGGTGCTCTGGCGCGACCGCGCCGAGGCGCAGCACCGGGAGTTCACCGCCCTGCTGCGCGGCGAGGGCGTCGAGGTGCTCCAGCTGCGGAGCCTGCTCGGGGACCTGCTCGAGGAGCCGGTGCTGCGCCAGGAGCTGCTGGAGCGCGCCCTGGACCCGGCGACCCTCGGTGACATCGCGGTGCAGGACCTCCGCGGCGCGCTCGCGGACCTGCCGGCGGAGGCGCTGGGGGACGTGCTCGTCTCCGGCATCACCGTCGGCGAGCTGCGCGCCCTGGGCGTGAGCCCGCGCTCGATCGCCCTGCACCGGGCCGGGGAGGAGCACCTGGTCCTGGACCCCCTGCCCAACCACCTGTTCACCCGTGATCCCTCGGCCTGGATCGGGGACGTGGTCTCCGTCAGCCCCATGCGCCACCCGGCCCGGCGCCGCGAGAGCCTGCACCTGGAGATGATCTACCGCCATCATCCGCAGTTCTCCGGCGCGGCCGCCCCGCGACGCATCGTGGGCCGGGACGGCGCCGGCGCCGCGACCGTCGAGGGCGGCGACGTGATGATGCTGTCCCCGAGCGTGGTCGCCGTGGGGATGTCGGAGCGCACCAGCGCCGTCGGCGTCGAGCGGCTGGCCGCGGACCTGCTCGCCGACGGCTCCGTGGAGCGGGTGGTCGCGATCGCGCTGCCGCACCGGCGCTCGATGATGCACCTGGACACCGTCACCACCGTGGTCGACGAGGAGTCGATGCTGCGGTTCGGGCCGCTGGAGGCCCTGGAGACCTTCGAGATCGAGCGCCCCGGCGAGCGGCTGGTCTCGCGGGCACGGCCGGCCGACGAGATGGACCAGGTGCTGGCGCGCGGGCTCGGGGTCCCCGCGCTGCGCGTGCTGACCCCGCCGCTGGACGCCTACGCCGCGGCCCGCGAGCAGTGGGACGACGGATGCAACGTGCTCGCCCTCGCGCCCGGGAAGGTGGTGGCCTACGAGCGGGCCGCGGCCACGAACGAGTACCTGCGCGGCCAGGGGGTGGAGGTGCTCGAGTTCGCCGGCGACGAGCTGGGCCGCGGCCGCGGCGGGCCGCGGTGCATGAGCTGCCCCGTCGCGCGCGGCTGAGGTCCGCGCAGCTGAGGGTTCAGCGCCGGGTCGGGGGCGGCGGATCCGCCGCCGTCTGCAACGGCTGGGCGTACTCCGGCAGGGGCTCGTGCAGATCGCGCTCCAGCAGCAGCTGCTGGGTGCCGAACTCCTCCAGCCCCTTGCGCACCGTGAAGCCGAGCTTGCGCAGCAGCGCCACGCTGCGCTTGTTGCGGGTCTGGCTGATGGCGATCACGTGATCGTCCTCGAGCTCGTCCCGGGCCCAGGCGAGCAGGGCGATGCACGACTCGGCCGCGTATCCCCTGCCGGTCCACTCCGGCAGCAGCGCGTAGGAGAGCTCGAGCTCCCCGCGGTCGTAGCCGAGGGTGATCGAGCCGATCATGGTGTCGTCATCGGCGAGGGCGAGCACCCAGCGTCCCCAGGTCAGGCCCAGCGGGGAGAGCTCGAGCGCCTGCCGGGACGCGTAGTCCACGGCACCTCCGAGGTACTCACGGGTCACGGGATCGGTCATCAGCCGGATCACCGAGTCGCGATCGGCGTCGCCCGGCGGGCGGATCACCAGCCGCGGGCTGCGGATCCGTATCGGCCACTCAGTGGTGCCTTCCTTCGTCACGCGCACCACGGTACTAGGTGCCCGGGCCGGGACCGCGGGCCTTTCGGTCGGCGGCCCGTGCCCGCACGGAGGCCCCCGGCTCCCACCGCGGGCCGGGGCATGCGTGCACCAGTGGCCGCGCCCGGACGGTATGGTGAGCCTGCGACACAGAGAGGTGGCGCACAGGTCGTCGCGACCGGGTGCCGTGCGCCGCAGAGGCCCGCCGACGACCGCCCCGGGACGAGTAAGGAGCACCATGGCCGATCAGGACCTGCGCAGCACCGCCCTCGAGGCGATCCACGAGTCGCTCGGTGCGACGTTCACCGACTTCGCCGGCTGGCGCATGCCGGTGCGGTACGACTCGGATCTCGCGGAGCACCGCGCGGTGCGCGAGAGCGCCGGCATCTTCGACCTCAGCCACATGGGGGAGATCCACGTGCGCGGCCCGCAGGCCGGCGACGCCCTCGACCACGCCCTGGCCGGGAAGCTCTCGGCGATGTCCGTGGGGCGGGCGAAGTACTCGCTGCTGCTGACCGGGGACGGCGGCGTGATCGACGACGTCATCACCTACCGCCTGGGCGAGGAGCACTTCCTGGTCGTCGCCAACGCCGTCAACGCCGAGATCGACGCCGCCGAGCTCACCGCGCGCGCGGAGGGCTTCGAGGCCACGGTCGACGACGCCTCGGACCGCACGTCGCTGATCGCCGTGCAGGGCCCGGTCAGCGAGCAGATCCTGCACGACGCCCTGTTCGGGCCGGACAGCGGGGTCGAGGGCCTGACCGCCGAGGACCTCGCCGGGATGGGGAACTACCGCTTCGCGGAGAGCACCTATCGCGGCGAGCCGATGCTGATCGCCCGCACCGGGTACACCGGCGAGGACGGCTTCGAGCTGTACGTCCCCGACGGGCTCGCGGCGCCGCTGTGGGAGCAGCTGACCGCCGCCGGCGGGGATCGCCTCGTCCCCTGCGGCCTCGCCTGCCGCGACACCCTGCGCCTCGAAGCGGGGATGCCGCTGTACGGCAACGAGCTGGGCCGCGACCTGTTCCCCGCCCAGTCCGGGCTGGGCCGCGTCGTCGCCCTGAAGTCGAAGGGCGACTTCGTCGGCCGTGCCGGCATCGAGGCGGCGGACCTCTCGGACCGGCCGGTGCTGGTGGGCCTGGTCGCCGACGGACGCCGCGCCGCACGAGCCGGCGCCCAGGTGCGCGATGCGGACGGCCGCGAGGTCGGCGAGATCACCTCCGGCGTGCTGTCCCCGACGCTGGGCCATCCGATCGCCATGGGGTTCGTGTGCCCGAGCGTCGCCGAGGCCGGCACCGAGCTGGTGGCCGACGTGCGCGGCAAGGACCTCCCCGTCCGCGTCGTGGCGACGCCCTTCTACACCCGCGACTGACCGCCCCCGAGTTCCCACGAAATCTCCCGTCCCCCAGGAAGGACCATCCCCATGTCCGCAGAGCTTCTGTACAGCAAGGACCACGAGTGGGTCCGCGTCGAGTCCGAGGGCGTCGCGATCGTCGGCGTCACCGACTACGCGGCCGAGCAGCTCGGAGACGTCGTCTACGTCGACCTGCCCGAGGTCGACGACGAGATCTCCGCCGGCACCGAGATGGGCGAGATCGAATCCACCAAGTCGGTCTCCGATCTCTTCTCCCCGCTCAGCGGCACCGTCACCGAGGTGAACCAGGCCGTGGTCGACTCGCCGGAGCTGGTGAACTCCTCGCCCTTCGAGGAGGGATGGCTGGTCAAGGTCAGCTACGACGCCCTCCCCGACGACCTGATGAACGCCGCCGACTACACCGCCTTCACCCGGTCCTGACCGCTCCCGGGGCGGTCGCGCGGCGGCCGCCCCGGCCATGCCGCGCGCCGTCGCGCGGCCGCCACCCACCACCCGTCGCACGACTCTCCCAGGGGCACCACTCCATGACCGCATCGTCTGCGCACGCACACGACTCCTTCGTCCGACGCCACGTCGGCACCGATCCCGACGCGCAGCGTCACATGCTCGAGGTCCTGGGCTACGAGTCCCTGGACGACCTGCTCACCGCCGCAGTGCCCAGCACCATCCTGCTGGACGCCGCGGCCGAGGGGCCCGGGAGCCTCGAATCGGTGGTCCCCGCCGGCATCTCCGAGCCGGCCGCGCTCGCCGAGCTGCAGACCCTCGCCGACCGCAACACGGTGCGCCGCTCACTGATCGGTCTGGGCTACCACGGCACCCACACCCCCGCGGTGATCCAGCGCAACGTGCTGGAGAACCCCGCCTGGTACACCGCCTACACCCCGTACCAGCCCGAGATCTCCCAGGGCCGCCTCGAGGCGCTGCTGACCTTCCAGACCATGATCTGCGACCTCACCGGGATGGACGTCTCCAACGCCTCCACCCTCGACGAGGCCACCTCCGCGGCCGAGGCGATGCTGCTCGCCCGCCGCAGCGTCAAGCGGCGCGGCAACGTGTTCCTGGTCGATGCGGACACCCTCCCCGCCACCAAGGAGGTGCTGCAGGGACGGGCCGACGGGCTGGGCATCGAGCTGCGCGAGGTCGACTTCGCCGTCGACGGCGCCCCGGAGGGCGACTACTTCGGTGCGCTGATCCAGTACCCGGGGGCGTCCGGGCGGGTCTGGGACCCGCGGGACGTCATCGCGGAGATCAGGTCCACCAAGGCCCTCGCGGTCGTCTCCGCGGACCTGCTGGCCCTGACCATGCTGGCCTCGCCCGGCACGCTGGGCGCGGACGTCACCGTCGGCAGCTCGCAGCGCTTCGGCATCCCGCTGGGCTTCGGCGGACCGCATGCCGGCTTCGTCGCGGTGCGCAAGGGCCTCGAACGGCAGCTGCCGGGCCGCCTGGTGGGCGTGTCCAAGGATGTCGACGGCAACCCCGCCTACCGGCTGTCCCTGCAGACCCGTGAGCAGCACATCCGCCGCGAGAAGGCCACCAGCGCGATCACCACCGCCCAGGTGC
>CAZHSL010000095.1:5832-8166 GCA_964535185.1 uncultured Corynebacterium sp. | reverse complement strand
GCTCGTCGATCTCGAGCTGCAGCGCCGGCAGCTCCGGCAGCACGTGCGCGGCCAGACCCAGCTCGGTGAGCAGCTCGAGCCCCCCGCGGGGGTGGGCGCCCAGCATCAGCTTGACCAGCTCCTCGCGCACCCGCTCCGCGGAGACGATCGTGATCCGTTCGGCGAGCTCCTCGATCGCATCGGCCGTGGCGTCCTCGATGCGGAACCCGAGCTGGGCCACGAAGCGCACCGCCCGCATCATCCGCAGCGGGTCGTCGGTGAAGGACTGCCGGGGGGCGACCGGGGTGCGCAGCACGGTGCGGGCGAGGTCCGCGAGCCCGTCGAAGGGGTCGACGAGCTCGAGCGACGGCAGGCGCACCGCCATCGCGTTGACGGTGAAGTCGCGCCGAGAGAGGTCTCCCACGAGGGTGTCGCCGTACTCCACCTGGGGCTTGCGGCTCGCGGGGTCGTAGGACTCGGTGCGGTAGGTGGTGATCTCGACCTTCACGCCGTCGCGCACGCCTCCGAGCGTCCCGAAGTCGCGGCCCATGTCCCAGATCGCGCCGCCCCGGGTCCATCCCCGCAGGATCTCCTCGGTCTGCTCGGGGCGGGCGGACGTGGTGAAGTCGAGGTCGGCGCTCGAGCGGCCCAGCACCGCGTCCCGCACCGGCCCGCCGACGAGGGCGAGCTCGTGCCCGGCCGCCTCGAACGCCCGGCCCAGCGCATGGATCTCCTCGGGCAGGGCCTGGAACATCGAGGCGGCACGACGGCGCGCGGTGTCGAGGCGCTGGGCGGTCTCGGCGGTCTCGTCGACGGGATCGGTCACGGGGGGTCCTGTCCTGGATCGGGCGGAGGGATCGGCGACCTGCGCTGCACCGCGGCCATGTAGAGGTCTCGTGCACCTGCAGGCTCCCTACGGTAACGGCCGCTTACAGTGTCACCATGCCGTCGTCCCCGCCGTCCGTGCGCCCGGTGCTCGCGGCGCTGCTGACGGTCCTGCTCCTCACCGCATCAGCGCTGGTGAGCGGCCCGGCGACCCTCATGCCCGCCGCTCACGCCGAGAAACCGGCACCGGCCCCGCAGGCCCCGTCCGCACCGCCGGCCGGGGACGGCGACGCGCCGGTGAGCATGGATCTCGTCTCCCTCACCCCCACCTCGCTGGCCCCCGGCGGCACGCTCGAGGCGCAGATCGACGTGACGAACACCTCCTCGGAGCCCGTCTCCGCCCTCGAGCTCGAGCTGCGCACCCGCACCGCCCGCGTCACGGACCGCGAGGCGCTCACCGAGTGGGAGTCCGACACCAGCACGCAGCCCAGGGGTGAGGCGCTCGCCGTCTCCGCCGCCCACGAGGAGCTCGCCCCCGGCGAGTCGACCCGCCTCACGGTGCGGGCCGAGGCGGAGGAGCTCGGGTACTCCGAGGCGCCGTACTACTGGGGCACCCGCCGGCTCGAGCTGACCGTCACCGGGGACGAGGAGCCGCTGGCCACGCTGCGCACCTTCGTCGTGTGGCGGCCCACGGACGCGACGGACTCGATCACCCAGTCCGTGCTGCTGCCGATGGCGGCGGAGGATCCCTCCGCCATGGTGACCGACCCGGAGGCCTTCGCCGCCTCCGCCGAGTCCGGTCGCCTGGCCTCGCTGCGCGGGCTCGCGGAGCGCCCCGGCGTGGACTGGTGGCTGGACCCGGCTCTGCTGGACCCGCCGATGATGCCCGTCGAGCCCGGGACGGGCAGCGCCGGGGCCCCGGCGGCGAGCGACCAGGAGGACCCGACGACGATCGTCGAGTACGCCCCCGAACCGCACTCCGCCCAGCTCGCGACCGTCCTGGAGGAGAACGTCGGCGAGCGCACCGTGCTGTCCATGCCCTATGCGCAGTCGGACACCGTCAGCCTGCAGGAGGCCGGCGCCGAGCAGCTGGCCGACGTGGTCAGCGCCCGCGGCGAGCAGGTGTGGGAGGACTCCGGGATCGCGCCGCGCGCCGCGGCGCAGCGCGTCGACGGGCCCTCCGCGGACGCCGACGCCCTCGACTCGGTGCTCGCCACCGGCGGCACCGCGGCGATCGTGCCGTCCAGCTCCCTGCGCAGCGATCCCGCCTCGGCCGTGACCCCCAGCTCCGTGGGCGTGTACTCCTCGCCCGGGGAGGAGGGCGGCGACCTCGCGCTGCTGGCCCCGGACCCGGGGCTGTCCGACGAGTTCTCCCACCTCACCGCCGACGCCGATGCGGAGCAGGTCCGGCAGCGCCTGCTCGCCGAGACCGCGACGATCGCCTCGGAGTACACGACCGCTCCGCGCCACCTGCTGATCTCCCCGTCGGCCGAGGCGATGCTGGACCCGGCCGCGACGGGCGCCGCGCTC
>CAZHSL010000095.1:0-5732 GCA_964535185.1 uncultured Corynebacterium sp. | reverse complement strand
CCCGATCCCGCACCGCACCCCGCCCCCGATCCGCCCGAGGAGGACCGTTCATGAGCACTGCTCGCCGGGTCCATCACGTCCCTCGCCACCGCCGCCACGGCGCGCCCTCCAGCAGCTCCGCGCTGCTGCGCGCCAGCGTGGTGATGGCGGCCGGATCGATGATCTCGCGGCTGCTCGGCTTCGTGCGCAACTTCCTGTTCGGCGCGATCCTCGGCGGCTCGATGTCCGCCGCGGCCAACGCCTTCAGCGCGGCGAACACGTTGCCGAACACGATCTGGCTGCTGGTGGGCGGCGGCACGCTGAACGCGATCCTCGTGCCGGCGATCGTGCGGGCCGTGAAACGGCCGGACCGCGGCAGCGACTACATCTCCCGCCTGATGACGCTGGTCGCGGCGGCGTCGCTCGGGGTCACCGTGGTGTGCCTGGTCGCGGTGCCGTTGCTGCTGACCCTCACCAGCGGTCTGCTGCCCCCGGCGACGTACGCGCTCGCCGTTCAGCTGGGCTACTGGATGATGCCGCAGATCTTCTTCTCCGCCCTGTACGTGATGTGCGGTCAGCTGCTGAACGCCCACGACAACTTCGGGCCGTACCAGTGGGCGCCGGTGTTCAACAACCTCGTGGGGATCCTCGGCGCCGCCCTGTTCCTGGGACTGTGGGGCACCGTCGGCGACCCGGGCCAGTGGACCCTGTCGATGATCGTGGCGATGGCCGTGATGAACGTGGGCGGCTCCGCGGCACAGGTGCTGTTCCTGTTCTGGTACGTCAAGAAGCTGGACCTGCGGCTGCGCCCGAAGTGGGGTCTGCGGGGACTGGGGCTGGGCAAGCTCAGCCGGATCGGGCTGTGGTCGCTGGCGATGCTGGGTCTGGGGCAGCTCGGCATCTGGGCCTCCCGCTGGGCCACCGGCGGCGCGGTGCGGATGACGGAGCAGTACCAGGATCAGCCGGACCTGGCGGCCCGCTATCCCGCCCTGCTCACCATGGAGTGGGCCTATCTCGCGTTCATGATCCCGCAGGGCATCATCGCGGTCACCCTGGTCACCGCGGCGTTCCCGTCGATCTCGCGCAGCGCGGCCGATGCCGACCACGCCGGTGCGCTGGTGCGCTACAGCCGGACCAACCGTCTGCTGGCGGTCCCGATGATGCTGTGCACCGCGGTGTTCATCGCCCTGTCGGGCCCGATCATGTGGGTGATCGGCGGCGGCACCGGCGAGACCGCCGCCCGGGCCAACGGCACCGTGCTGGTCGCCTACATGCTGGGCCTGGCGCCGTTCGCCTCGCTGTACCTGATCAAACGGGTCTTCTACGCCTACGAGGACGCCCGCACCCCGTTCATGGCGCAGATCCCGATCGCCGCGCTGACGGTGCTGTCGGTCCCGGTGATCCTGGCGCTGGTCGATCCGATGTACGCGGCGGTGGCCGCCGCCGGCGCCATGAGCCTCGGAAACGCGGTGGCGTGGCTGGTGGGGATGGGACAGCTGCGAAGGCACGCCGTGCGGCACGGCACGCAGCCGCCGAGCACGCGGGCCGGGTTCTCCCTGTTCGGCCGGCTGACGGCCGCCGCGCTGGTCAGCTGGGCGATGGGCACCGGTCTGGTGCTGCTGGCGGACGACCTGCTGTGGAGCCATCGCATGTACGCGGTGCTGTTCGGGACGGTCATCGCCGCCGTGATGACCGTCGTGTTCACCGCGGTCGCGCACCTGCTGCGGGTGCCGGAGGTGCAGCGGCTGGTGAGGGTCACGCGGCAGAAGCTGGAGCGGATCACCCGCCGGACGAGGACGGCGACCTCGTAGCATGGTCGATGCACACGACGGGCACACTCCCGCCCGACGACGAGAAGGACGGTCCGTGAACACGAACCCGCAGACGGACGCACTGCGCGCGAGGTGGACGCTGGAGGGGCGCGTCCCCCTGTCCGGCGTCGCCGACGGCGCCGTGTGGCATCGTGCGCGCTCGATCGCCACCGGTGAGGACGTGGTGCTCTTCGTGGTGCGGGGCGAGTCGGCCCTGGAGGCCGCCGATGCCGTGCGCCGCGCCTACCTCGTGGAGGACCCGCACCTGCTCACGGTGAAGGACATCGTCGTGCTCGACGATCCGCGGGAGACCACCTCGGCCCCGCTCGCACCGGCCGAGGGCCCGACCACCGTGGTCGAGTACGCGCTGCCGCCCGCGCCCCCGCTCGCCGCCCTGCTGGCCAAGGGGCCGCTGCACCCCGAGACCGCCCGGGCGATCATCGGCGAGGCCGCGACCGGGCTGGAGGCCGCGCGCCGTCGCGGGGTGCGCCACCAGTTCCTCGACTCCAACCGCGTCTTCGTCGACACCCGCTCCGGTGAGGTGGTGCTGCTCGGCATCGGGGTCGAGGCGGCCTCCCATCCGGGTCTCGACCGGTCCCGCGAGGTGGCGTCCTTCCAGGACACCGCCGCCCTGGTCGCCCTGCTGTACCGGGCGCTGACGGGCCGCAGCCCGCGCCACGACGGCAGCGGCGACGTGCCCCGCCCCTCCACGATCGCGGACGGTCCGATCCCGGAGGACCTGGACCTGCTGTGCGATCTGGTGCTCAACGAGAGCGCCGACGAGATCCCCGAGACCACCCGTGAGCTGATCGAGGTGCTGCAGCCGTGGCAGTCGATCCCGGTCACCCTCGAGGCGTACGCCCGTGAGACGCCGGAGCCGTCCGCGGGCGGCGCACCGACCGCGGCAGCGGCCGCCGGCGGTGGAGCGGCCGCCGCGCCGCTGGCCGCGTCGGCACCGTCGGCCGACGGGACGCAGAGCCCGGCGGGCGAGCCGGCCGACGCCGAGCGTGCCGAGCCCGCGCCCACCGCGCCCGAGGACACCGCGCCCGAGGACACCGCGCCCGCGGAGCCGCCGGACGCCGAGCCCGAGAGCGCCGCCGAGGATCGCGACGCCGACGACATCACCGACGACGAGCTCGAGAGCACGGCCCTGATGGGGGCGGTGCCCGACGAGGAGGAGGACCCGGAGGAGGAGGCCGACGCCCGGCCCGGCCCGTCGGCCCCCGCGGCGGCCGGAGCCGCCGGAGCGGTCGGGGTGGCAGGGGCCGCCGCACTCGCTCCCACCGACGGCGGGACCGAGGGAGAGGCGCATGCAGCCCCCGCCCCGGCCGCCGAGAGCGGCTCCGCCGCCGGGACGGGGACGAGCGACGACGCCGACCCCGCCGCGGAGGAGGCCGCCGCGCAGCGCACCTCGACGGAGGCGAAGGCCCTGGTCGATGACCTGCACCTCGACCAGAAGCGCGCCACCAGCCCGTTCCCCGGGCATCTCGACATCGCCCGCACGTCGGCCCCTGAGCCGGCCCCTGAACCGGCCCCGGAGTCCGAGGACGCGGCCGGTGCCGGCGCTGCGCCCCTCGCCGCCGGAGGTCTCGCCGCCGGGGGCGCGGCCGCTGTCGGTGCCGCCGGTGCGGCCGCCTCGCGCGACGAGCCCGCTCCGGAGGCGGACATCCCCTCACGCACCTCGGGCACGCACTGGCCGCTCGCCGGCGCGGAGGCCGCCGACGCCCCGCTGGTGCCTCCCGCCGAGGAATCCACCCGACTGATGCCGGCGACCGCCTCGGCCGGCGCCGCGGCGACCCCGGACCAGTCCGCCCCGACCCCGTCGCAGCCCGTCACCCACGGTGAGGATGCCGCCGCCCCGGGCCCTGTCCCGGTCCCCGGCCGCACCGTCCCGATGGCGCGATCGAGCGCGGCGGGACCGATCGTGGTCCAGGGACGGGGCCGTTCGTCGCTCGACGAGCCGGAGGAGAGCACCGTCCCGTACCAGCGCAGCTCCCTGCTGCGGGACGTGGTCGGCGTCGCGGTGGACAACGACGCCCCCGAGACGTACGCGCTGGGCCCCCGGGACCGCGAGAAGCGCTCGCTGCAGTCGCAGTGGATCATCATCGGCGGCGCGATCGCCGTGATGATCGCGCTGGTCATCGCGCTGACCACGATCACCAGCGATATCCGGGACATCCTCGAGGATCCGCTGGCGACCTCGCCGCCGGCGACGACGGCGCCGCCGACCGAGGAGGAGACCGGGGAGGCCCCTGTCGAGCCCACGGCGGAGGAGACCGAGGAGGCTCTGCCGGCACCCGAGATCGACAGCCTCAGCCTGATCGCCCTGCCGGACGGCGAGAGCCCGGACCACACCGATCAGGAGGACCGCCTCATCGACGGCGACACCTCCGACTTCTGGTCCACCCAGCACTACGCCAGCCCGGACTACGGCGGCCTGAAGGAAGGGGTGGGCATCCGGCTGCAGTTCGCCGAGCCCTCGACCTTCAAGGCGCTGACCGTCACCACGGCGCGCAACAACGGCGGCCTCATCGAGCTGCGGACGGTGAACGAGGACGGATCGCCCGGAGAGGTGCTGGCCAGCGGCGAGTTCGTCGCCGACGGCGAGGTCCGTCTGGAGGCCCCGGAGGAGATGGAGACCGACAAGGTCATGCTGTGGATCCCGGAGCTGCCGCCGGACAGCGCACAGCAGGGCCGCTTCCGTGCGCGCATCGCGGAGATCCAGGCCGAATGAGCACGCCGTCGCCCGGTCGATCGTCCTCGCCCGGCGAGGGCGGGCGTCGGCCGCGCTTCGGCACCGTGCTGGGCATCCCGGTGCCCGTGGTGCTGATCGCCCTGCTCGCCTCCGCCCTGATGGGTGTCCAGCTGGCGGGCGCTCTCGAGCAGACCACCGACAGCCGCACGACCACCGGCTCGACCGCGGCCGACACGCAGAGCGGCACCGGGAAGATTTCCGCCGGCGTCCCCGTTGTCACGGAGACGACCCTCGGCACCGAGGTGCAGCGCCTGATCGACTCCGGCACGATCCAGCCGCTCACGAGCTTCGACGCGGCGAACTGCCTCCGGGAGCAGGGGATCCCGGATTCGATCCTGATCATGGAGGAGGTCGCGTGGGGCAGCGATCAGACAGCAGCCTGGCTGCTGGTCCACGGACCGCTGGACCGCGAGACGCTGCGCGCCAACGGCGGCATCGTCTCGGCCACCGTCGTGCTGCCCAGCTGCGGCACCACGGACGACGACCTCCCCCCGGATCAGAACCGGCTCTGGTCCGGGGACGTGAAGATCGGCTCCCTCTGAACTCCACCCGACCGCGGGCCGCCGACGGCGGCCTGGCCCATACTTGTAGACGGTCCTCCCGCTGACCGCCCGACCTCACCACGGAAGGACATCCTCCATGTCGCAGCCCATCCAGGCCCTCAACATCCTCGGCGGCCCCGCCCCGGCCGCCCAGCCCGCTGCAGCCGCGGACGCTCCCCAGGACGACACCCTGCACGAGGTCGTGATCGTCGGCTCCGGCCCCGCCGGGTACACCGCCGCCATCTACACGGCGCGCGCCGAGATGAAGCCGATCGTGGTCGCCGGCGCCCTCGACGCCGGCGGCGCACTCATGACCACCACGGACGTCGAGAACTTCCCGGGCTTCCCCGAGGGCATCCAGGGCCCCGAGCTGATGACGAACCTCCAGGAGCAGGCCGAGCGCTTCGGCGCGGAGGTCGTCTACGAGGACGCGGTCGAGCTCGAGCTCGAGGGCGACGTCAAGCGCGTCACCCTCGACGACGGCACGGTCTACCGGGCGAAGTCCGTCATCATCACCACCGGCTCCGCCTACCGCAAGCTCGGCGTCGACGGCGAGGAGTCCCTCTCCGGCAAGGGCGTCAGCTGGTGCGCGACCTGCGACGGCTTCTTCTTCAAGGACCAGGAGATCGTCGTGGTCGGCGGCGG
>CAZHSL010000094.1:0-8190 GCA_964535185.1 uncultured Corynebacterium sp. | reverse complement strand
AAGAACCGCGACCAGACCCGCAGCGGCTCCCGCGGCTGCTGCACCGTCGAGGACGCCTCCGACGCCCGCCGCGCGGCCGACCGGATCGGTATCCCGTACTACGTCTGGGACCTCTCGGACGACTTCCACGACCTGGTGGTCGAGGACTTCCTGTCCGAGTACGCCGCCGGCCGCACCCCGAACCCCTGCGTGCGCTGCAACGAGCGGATCAAGTTCGCCTCCCTGCTGGAGCGCGCCACGGTGCTGGGCTTCGATGCCGTGTGCACCGGCCACTACGCCTCGATCCGTGCCGACGGACCGGGAGGCACCCCCTCCCTGCACCGCTCGCGGAACATGGACAAGGACCAGTCCTACGTGCTGGCGGTGATGGGCCCGGACGCCGTCGGCCGCTCGCTGTTCCCGCTGGGGGAGTACGAGACGAAGGAGGAGGTGCGCGCGGAGGCACGCGCCCGCGGCCTCGGCGTCTCCACCAAGCCCGACAGCTACGACATCTGCTTCGTCGCCGACGGCGACACCCGGGGGTTCCTGGAGCGGCACCTCGGCGAGGCCCCCGGAGAGGTCCTCGACGCCGACGGGCAGGTGCTCGGCACCCACCGCGGCACCCACGGCTTCACCATCGGCCAGCGCAAGGGCCTGGGGATCCAGCAGCCCGCCCCCGACGGCGCCCCCCGCTACGTCGTCGACATCGATCCCTCCTCGCGGCAGGTGGTGATCGGCGCCGCCGAGCTGCTGTCCACCCGTGAGCTGCGCGCCACCGACGTGATCTCCTTCGAACCGCTCGAGGTGGGACGGCAGGTCCACGCCCAGATCCGCGCCCATGGCGAAGCGGTCCCGGCGCGGATCCTCGAGGTCCCCGCCACCAGCTCCGCCCCCGGCGCCACCGCGCCGACGCCCGCGGAGGACGCCGGCGACGGCAGCCTCCGCGTGGAGCTCAGCACCCCGATCCGCGGTGTCGCTCCCGGCCAGACGCTCGTCCTCTACGACGCCGACCGGGTCCTCGCCGCCGCCACCCTGGAGCGTCGCGCATGAAGCCGCTGGTCACCCTCACCGGGGACGGGACCTTCCGGGCCCCCACGCCCGAGGAGTCCCTCCGCCTCGAGCTGCCCGAGGACCCGTACCTGGCGTCCCTGATGCGGGTGCGCGCTCTGCTGGGCGACGATCTCGAGGACCAGATCGCCACCCGGCTGTACCTGCCCTCCGCCCTGGGCCGGGACGAGACCGACCACCTGCTGCCCGCCACCCTCGCCCTGCTGGCCGACACCACCGGTGACCTGGTCAGCTACGGCTGGCGCCTGGGGACCGGCACCGGGCAGGCCTGGCGGCACGCCCGCGAGCTGCGCGAGCGGATGCTCGATGCCGCCCGGATCGCACTGCTGGGCTACCAGGGCCCGCTGATGACCACGGCGCTGGGACCGGCCACCCTCGCCGGTGCGACCTTCCTGCAGTCGGGGGAGCGCACGCTGGGCGACCCCGGGGCGGTCCGCGACCTGCCGATGCTGCTGGCCGAAGGCCTCGTCGAGCACCTCGGCGTGATGGCCGAGAGGGTGCCCGGCGCCCGTCAGCACGTGCTGCTGCGCGAGGACGCCGTCGCGGCGGTCCACGAGGGCCGCATCCCCACGCCCTCCGGCCGGCGCCGCTACGATCCGGTCCCCGCCCCCGAGGTGGGGATGCTGTGGCGCATCCTGATGGTCGCCCTGGAGGACTACGGGCTGGGCCCCGAGTCGGTCACCGTCGGCGTCGGCGCCGATCTGCGCCTGCTGCGCGCCGCCCGCGAGGCCGGCATCCGCCGGATGGCGATCGCGCCGCGCCGCCTCCCGCCGCTGTCCACCGATGCGGGACGCGCCCTATGGGAGGGCATCGCGGAGGCCTGCGACGACGGCGCCGTGCTCGAGCTGGTCGTGGACCCGCGCCCGGGCGGCAACCTCGGCCCCGAGCTGGAGATGATGCTCGAGACCTGGCGCAGGCTGGGCCACTCCGACGCCGACGCCGCCGGGGTCGCGGTGATCGCCCACACCGGCGCCTCGCACGACCTCCACTCCGGCCGCGTCGACCCCTCCGCACAGCCGGAGAACTCCACCCTGCTGGACGAGGCGGCGCTCGAGGCGCTGCTGCGGATCGCCCCCGCATGGGCGGAGCGCCTGGTCCCCTGAGCCGCCCGTCGGCCACGGGGCGGGCGTGCATCGCCCTCGTGCGTCACAATGTTGCAGTGACCACGAACGAGCAGGGACCCCGCACCCACGACCACTCCGCGCAGCAGCGCATCGCCGAGCTCACCGCGCAGATCGAGCAGGCCCGCGTCGACTACTACGAGCACGACGCGCCCACCATGGCCGACGCCGAGTACGACGCGCTGGAGAAGGAGCTGCGCGCCCTCGAGGAGGCGCATCCGCAGCTTGCGGCCGAGGACTCTCCCACCCGGACGGTCGGGGGCGCGCCCGCGGCGGCCCTGCCCACGATCGTGCACGCCGAGCGCATGCAGAGCCTGGACAACGTCTTCTCCCTCGAGGAGCTGCGCGAGTGGTGCGCCCATGCGCTCGCCGAGCTCGGCGGCAGCGCACGGTTCCTCACCGAACTCAAGATCGACGGGCTCGCCATCAACCTCCGCTACGAGCACGGCGAGCTGGTCACCGCCGCGACCCGCGGGGACGGCCGCACCGGCGAGGACGTCACCGGCAACGCCCTGCGGCTGGAGGGGATCCCGCAGCGTCTGTCCGGCACCGGTCACCCGCCGCTGGTCGAGGTGCGGGGTGAGGTGTTCATGCCGACGGCCGACTTCGCACG
This sequence comes from uncultured Corynebacterium sp., assembly GCA_964535185.1. Lineage (GTDB taxonomy): Bacteria > Actinomycetota > Actinomycetes > Actinomycetales > Dermabacteraceae > Brachybacterium. The sequence continues at coordinate 5,409 of CAZHSL010000094.1, read as the reverse complement.
GCTCAACGACTTCCAGGTCGAGCTGCGCGAGCGCGCCGTCGCCGAGGCGCGGACGCGCTGGGAGTCGCGGCAGGCGAGCGGACGCCGCCCCTTCGACGAGCAGCGCGAGCAGCTCGCCGCCACCCGCCGCTTCCCGACCTTCGCCAACCCCCGCAACACGGCCGCGGGCGGGCTGCGCCAGCAGCTGGAGAAGAAGGACGGCCTCGAGCGCGAGGCGGGGGAGGCGCGCCTGGCGGCGCTGCGGCTGACCGTGCACGGGCTGGGCGCCTGGCCGGATCCGCCGGTGGGCTCCCAGAGCGAGATGTACGAGCTGCTGGCCTCCTGGGGCCTGCCCACGAGCCGCTACCTGGCCGTCGCGGACTCCGTCGACGAGGTGGCGGCGTACGTCGAGCACCACGGGGAGCACCGTCACGACATCGAGCACGAGATCGACGGGATCGTGGTCAAGGTCGACTCCTTCGCACAGCAGCGCGCGCTCGGCTCGACCTCCCGTGCCCCCCGCTGGGCGATCGCGGTGAAGTTCCCGCCGGAGGAGGTCACCACCAAGCTCTTGGACATCCAGGTGCAGGTGGGCCGCACCGGCCGCGTCACCCCCTTCGGTGTGATGGAACCGGTCACCGTCGCCGGCTCGACGGTGGAGAAGGCGACGCTGCACAACCAGTTCGATGTCGAGCGCAAGGGCGTGCTGATCGGCGACACGATCGTGCTGCGCAAGGCCGGTGACGTGATCCCCGAGATCCTCGCCCCGGTCGAGTCGCTGCGCGACGGCAGCGAGCGGCCGTTCGTGATGCCCACGCACTGCCCCTCCTGCGGCACCGAGATCCGCCCCGAGAAGGAGGGGGACAAGGACTGGCGCTGCCCGAACCGGCGCTCCTGCCCCGCCCAGGTCACGGGACGGGTCGAGCACGCCGGGTCCCGCGGCGCCTTCGACATCGAGTCGCTGGGGGAGGAGAGCGCGATCGCGCTCACCGATCCGGACAAGCGCCGCCCCGAGGCGCTCGCCGCGCTCGGCGAGGGCCATGCGGTGTTCCTTCCGATCCGCGATCTCGAGGACACCGAGCGGGACCAGTTCGCGGTGGTGAAGAACGGGCACGTGGTCGAGGGCACGGACGGGGTGCCGCTGCTGCGGATCACCTCCGTGGACGATCCGCTGCTGCCCGCCGTGCAGCAGCCGGTCATCGACACCGGCGCCGATCTCTTCGACCTCACCGCGGAGCAGCTCTCCGAGGTGGTCGTGTGGCAGCCCGAGCGCCGCGACGGCGAGCCGACGGGGGACTGGCGCATCCAGCCCGCGTTCTGGACCCGTCCCCAGTTCCGCCACTACAAGCGGGAGGACACCTGGAAGCAGGTCAAGGCGCCCGCCGCGCTGAAGAGCACCGAGGAGCTCGTCGCCGAGCTCGAGAAGGCCAAGGACCAGCCGCTGTGGCGGGTCCTGGTCGCACTGTCGATACGCCACGTGGGGCCCGCCGCCGCGCGCTCCCTCGCCACCGCATACGGCTCGATGGACGCGATCCGGGCAGCGGGCGTCGAGCAGCTCGCCGAGACCGACGGGGTCGGGCAGATCATCGCCGAGGCGGTGGTCGAATGGTTCGAGACGGACTGGCACCGCGAGATCGTCGACGGCTGGGCCGCCTCCGGCGTGCGCATGGCCGACGAGGTCGAGGAGGGCTTCGTGAAGACCCTCGAGGGCCTGACCGTCGTGGTCACCGGCGGGCTCGAGGGCTTCACCCGCGACGGGGCGAAGGAGGCGATCATCACCCGCGGCGGCAAGGCCTCCGGCTCCGTCTCGAAGAAGACCGACTTCGTGGTGGTCGGCGAGAACGCCGGCTCGAAGGAGACCAAGGCCCGCGACCTGGGCCTGCGGATCCTCGACGAGGCGGGCTTCGTGGACCTGCTCGAAGGCGGCGCCGCAGCGGTCGCCCCCGAGCCCGAGGACCAGGAGCCGGGCACGGACTGAGCCCGCCGGGCCCGGCCTCAGGCCTGCTGCGCGAGCGCCAGCGGCAGCACGGGCCCGGAGCCCGCCCGGCGCAGCAGGCGGGCGGCGACCGCCATCGTCCAGCGGGTGTCGATCACGTCGTCGACCAGCAGGATCGGTGCGCCGCCCAGCTCCTCGAGCCGTGCCTGCAGCTGCTCGCCCACGGCGAAGCGCTCCCACAGGTCCGCGACGCGGAAGGCGCTGTTGCCGCCGCTGCGCAGCGGGGCGGCCCCCGGGGCGAGGTCGAGGTGGCCGAGGTCCTCGAGGCGTCCGATCGAGGCGATGCCCGCGGCGAGCGAGCCCACGAGCTGCGGGCGGGTGGTCGAGGGGACCGCGACCACCGCTGCGGGGCGCTGGTCCCAGTCCCAGTCCTTCAGCACCTCGACGATCCTGGCGCCGATCCGTTCCGGCACGACCGCGTCGACGGGACGGCCGTCCTCGTCGGTGCGCAGCAGCTCGCGCAGCGGCACCGCCCAGCCGAGGTCCGACATGCGTGCGATGACCCGGCCCTCCTTGGCCCGCTCGCCCTCCGGGATCCGCCCCTTCGGCGCGCCCGCGCCGAGCAGCCGGTCCAGTCCCGAGGGCCAGGAGGCGCGCGGCTCGACCGGTACGCCGACCCGTTCCAGCAGGGCCGCGACGCGTGCGTCGTCCGTTTCCTGCCCGGCGGCGGCGGAGGCGGGGGCGTCCGGCGCGGGGTACCAGGGCCCCGCGCACACGTCGCAGCGCCCGCACGGCACGGCGGTCGTGTCGTCGAGCTGCTCGGCGAGGAAGACCATCCGGCACTGTGCGGGCCCGCCGGAGAGGGCCTCGTAGGCGAGCATCGCCTGCTGCTCCTCGCGGCGGGCGCGGGCGACGGTCTCGTAGCGTTCGGCGTCGTAGTCCCAGGGCGCGCCGGTGGAGACCCAGCCGCCCTTGACGTTCTGGACCGCGCCGTCGACGGCGAGCACCTTCAGCAGAAGTTCGAGCGCGCTGCGGCGCACGTCCACCCGCGCCTCGAGCGCCGGGGTGGACAGCGGCGCATCGGAGGCCGCGAGCGCGGTCAGCACCTGCGAGGCGGACTCCTGGGTGGGCATGGAGGCGGTCGCGAAGTACTCCCAGATCGCCCGGTCCTCCTTCCCCGGCAGCAGCAGCACGTCCGCCCGGTCGGTCGCCCGCCCGGCACGGCCCACCTGCTGGTAGTAAGCGACGGGGGAGGAGGGGGCGCCGAGATGGATCACGAAGCCGAGGTCCGGCTTGTCGAAGCCCATCCCGAGCGCGCTCGTGGCGGCGAGGGCCTTGACCTCGTTGTCCTTCAGCGCGCGCTCGAGCTCAGCCCGCTCCTCCGGGTCGGTGCGGCCCGTGTACGCGCGCACGCGGCGTCCGGGCCGGTCCAGCAGCGTCGCGAGATCCTCTGCGGCGGAGACGGTCAGGGCGTAGATGATCCCGGAGCCCTCGAAGGCGTCCAGGTGCCGCACCAGGTAGTCGAGCCGCTGCCGGTCGTCCGCCAGGCTCAGCGACCCCAGCCGCAGCGATTCCCGGGTGAGCGCGCCGCGCAGGGTGAGCACCTCGCCGTCGATGCCGCCCGTCCCGAGCTGCTCGGCGACGTCGGCCACCACGCGCGAGTTCGCGGTCGCCGTGGTGGCGAGCACCGGCACCTCGGGCCCGAGCTCGGCCACGAGGTCCCGCAGGCGGCGGTAGTCGGGCCGGAAGTCGTGCCCCCAGTCGGAGATGCAGTGCGCCTCGTCGATCACCAGCAGCCCGCAGCGGTCCACCAGGCGCGGCAGCTGCTCCTGGCGGAAGCGGGGGTTGACCAGGCGCTCGGGGGAGACCAGCAGCACGTCGATCTCATCGGCGGCGAGCCCCTCCTCGATATCGCGCCACTCGGTGGGGTTCGCGGAGCTGATCGCCTCGGCCCGCACCCCGGCGCGCCGGGCCGCGGCGACCTGATCGCGCATCAGCGCGATCAGGGGAGAGATGATCAGGGCCGGCCCCGCCCCGCGGCGGCGCTGCAGCAGAGCCGCCAGGAAGTACACCGCGGACTTCCCCCAGCCCGTGCGCTGCACGACCAGCACCCGCCGCCGCTGCTCGACCAGCGCCGAGATCGCCTCGAACTGGCCGTCGTGGAAGGTGGCGTCGGGGCGCCCGGTGAGGGCGTGCAGCGCCTCGAGCGCCTCGTCCTGCAGGGCGGGGGGAGTGGGGTCCATGTCCCCAGTGTGCACGCCGGGCCGACACCGGGAGGCGGAGGCCCGACGTGCTGCGGTCAGGAGCCGGCGGGCTCCTCACCCTCGGCATCCGCGGCCTCGAGGCGGCGCAGCCGCTCCGAGGTCGACTCGCCGTCGCGCAGCGGGTCCTCCTTGGTGGCCAGCGCCCGACGCATACGCGCCTCGAGCTCCTGGGCCTCGCGGAGCTCGGGATCCTCCGCCGGACGCTCGCTGTCCTCCGGGTCGTGCGCCTGGTGATCGATGTTCGGGTCGACGGACATGTCGGGGTCCCTTCGTGTCGGTGAAGGGGTCGAGTCTAGCGAAGCCGCTCGGCGCCTCCCGCCGCCGCTGGGTAGGCTCGGCCGGGTGAACCGACGCTCCCGCCGCCCGTCCTCGCCCCCGCCGCCGCGCCCCCTCGCCGGCACCCGTCTCGCGGAGGCCCTGATCGCCGGCTGGCAGCCGCTGCAGCGCCTGGACGCCGACGGCTTCGCCGTGCTGCGCTCCCGCGGCATCACCCGCCGCGCGCACAGCATCGTCGCGCTCGAGCCGCCCACCGGCACCGCCGAGCTCGCCGCCGCCCTCGACCGCGTCGAGTCCCTGGTCACGAGCGTGGGGGAGAGCCCTGTCCACCGCGTCCTGGAGGGGATCCCCCCGTCGCAGCTGGAGACGCTGCTGGCCGAGCGGGGCGACGAGGCCGTCGGCGCCAGCGAGATCCTCGAGCTGCCGCTGAGTGGGACGCTGCCGCGGCCCCACCCCTCGGCCGTGATCTCCACCGGAGCGCTGGACGAGGACTGGTTCGAGGCGGCCTGGCGCCTCGCGCCCCGGGACGGCGAGCAGGCGCGCGGGACGATGCACGACATCCTCGCCGGGACGCCGGCGATCCAGGTGCGGATCCCTGCGGGCGACGGGACCGACGCCGCCGTCGGGCGTGCCGCACTGGTCAGCGCCGGCAGGGAGACCCTGGTGGTGATGAACATGATCGCCGTCGACCCCGCGCAGCGGCGCCGCGGGCTGGGCAGGGCCGTCTCCACCACGCTGCTGGCGCTCGCCGCCGTCCAGGGCGCCCGCCGCGCCCTGCTCGAGGTCGAGGTCGACAACACCCCCGCGCGCACGCTCTACCGGAGCCTCGGCTCCCGGCGCATCGGCGGCTACCACTACCGGGTGCGCACGGCGCCCGATTCCCCGGCCTAGAATGAGGACCATGCCTTCGATCGGACGAGATGACGTCGCACGCCTCGCCGACCTCGCACGGAT